>JASHQY010000078.1 GCA_030038885.1 Thermoplasmata archaeon
GCGGTGGGACGGAGGGCGCCGGGGTCGGCGCGCGCGCGGGCGAGGGGTCGAGCGGGGCGTGGCACGCGGGGCAGGTCCGCGCGCCGTCCGGCAGCGGCGCTCCGCAGTGCGGGCAGAGGGGAGGACGGGCGGCCATCAGCGGTTCCGAGGTATGCAGGGGGTGAGATTTGAACTCACGAACTCCTACGAGACCAGGACCTCAACCTGGCGCCTTTGACCAAGCTGGGCCACCCCTGCACGACCGGCGGCGGCTACCGAGCCCGAGCGATAACCTTTGCGAACGTGCCCGTTCACGGACCCGGTCGAGGGACGGCCGCGCGCAAAAAGCCTTGTACGGAGGCGGGGTCGGGCCCGGCCCATGGCGGAGACCGCGCCGGCACCGCCCGAGGCGAACGGGGTGACGGTCTTCATCGGGCTCAAGCCGACGATGACCTACGTCTTCCAGGTCGTCACCCAGCTGAACTCGGGCGCGGGCCCCGTGGTCGTCAAGGCGCGGGGGAACGCGATCGCGAAGGCGGTCGACGTCGTCGAGGTCGTGCGCCGCCGCTTCCTCGAGGGCCAGGTCGCGGTCGGCGCGATCCGGATCGGCACCGAGCGGCTCGTGAACCACGACGGGCGGGAGGCGAACGTGTCGTCGATCGCGATCCCGCTCACCCGGGTCGGACCCCTCCCGTCGCCCCCGCCGGCGGGACCGCCGCCGGCCGCGGGTGCGTAGTCCGCACGACCCAGGTCCCGGCGATCAGGTCGCCGAAGCGCTGCCGCTCCGACGTGAGCGCGATCTCGAGGACCCCGACCGCGCCGAGCAGCGCGACCCCGCCGGCGACCACCGCGAGCACGCCGAGGAAATCGTAGAGGCCGCCCGGGATCGGGACCCCGCCCGCGACCCCGAGCGAGCCGCCGGCGCGCAGGAGGAACAGGAGCGCGATCGCGAGGCCGATCCCGAGGACCGTGAACGTCGGGAGCTTCGACGCGTTCCGTAGGAGCGCGGCCGGCAGGGCGGGCCGTCCCATCCGGCGGTCCCGGACCGCGATCCCGAGGAGCGCCTTGCCCGGCGTCCGGCCCGCGAGCCGCTCGCAGAGGACGAAGAAGAGGAACGCGACCGCGGCGTAGCCGTAGATCGCGGCGTTCAGCGGAACGCTCATCGCGAGGTCGGCGAGCGAACCCGGCGTCGTCTGGATGATCGCGACCCAGACCGCCACGACCGGTCCGGTGACGATCGCGAGGTCGATCAGGAACGCCGCGACCCGCGCCCCGATCGAGCCGAACCGCCGGAGCCCGAGCTCGCGGCCCAACAGGACCAGCCAGCGGGCGGTCAGGAACCCGCGGAACCCCTCCCGCCCGTCGGCCGATCCCGCCCGGGCGATGGCGTCGAGGTTCGCCTGGTCGCTGACGACCCACCCCGGCACCGGCAGTCCCTGCCACGGGCGGTCGGTGGGCGGCCGGGCGTCGGCGAGGAGCCGGTGCGCCTGGAGCGCCGCCTCGCGGCTCGCGACCGCGGACTCGGTGAGGGCGTCCGGGATCCGTCCGTCCACGCCGGCGCGGAACGCCCGGCCGAGCCGCGCGATCGGTCCGGGTTCGGCCTCGGGGATCGGCGCCCCGATCGGAGCGAACCCCCGACCGAAGAGCCGGTGCGTGGCGTACGCGGCGCCGAGCGCGAGGAGACCCGAGAGGTAGACGAGGTCGAGGACGCCGGCGCCGCCGATCGCGTAGAGGCCGGCGGGAGCGCCGGCGACGTAGAGCGGCGGCTGGCGCAGCACGTCGGCCCCGACGAGGACGCCGAACGTCCCGGCGATGTAGGCGGTCGGCAGCGCGAAGCCCTCCCGTCCGGGGAAGACCCATTCCGCGGTCGCGGCCGCGACGACCCCGGCGCCGAGCGGCGGGATGAGGTACTCCGGGAAGGACTCCTCGATCCCGACCGCGGGGATCGCGGTCGAGCTGAGGAACGTGAGGACGAGGACCCCCGACGTGAGCGCGAGGACGAAGGCGACCGGTCCCCACCCCGGGTCCCTCCCGCCGAGGGCGAGGCCGCCCGCGGCGGCCGGCACGACGGCGGCGACCCCGAGGAGGGCGACCAGCTGCGGGGTCGGCGCACCGACCGCCACGACGAGCCCGAGCAGGATCCCTCCCTCGACGATCAGGAGGAGGACGTAGCGCGCCGCGCTGGATCGGCCCGGCGGCGCGAACCGGTCGAAAGCGAGGACGCCGACGAGCAGCGGGAACAGCGCGCCCGCGAAGCTGATCGCGACCCAGTCGTTCGAGATCGGGACGATCGGGAGCAGGACGAACGAAGCGAGGAGCGCGCCGGGGAGGAGGAGCCAGAACGTCCTCCGGCCGAACCCGATGCTGGTCGCGAACGGTCCGTGCTCCCACGCGAGCACGTAGAGCAGCGCCCACAGGACCGCCGGGAACGCGAGCAGCGCGACGTCGCCGGCGATGTCGTTCGCCAGCTGGCCGGGATCGATCACTCGGGCGCCGCCCCCCGCGATCGCGGAGGAACCGGTGAGTCGCTCCCGAGTAAAGGTCTTTGGTGGGTCCGGCGAACCGCGAGCGTCGCGGGAGGTGAGGATCTCCGTGCGGGGACCGTGCCCTCCCGAAGGGCGGCGGAGCTCCCTCGAGCGGGAGCCCCCCGGGGGCGTCGGCCTCGCGCTACGGCGGAGGCGGGAGCGGCCGGCCGCACCGCTGGCAGAATCCGGCGGAGCGCGCGTTCCCCTGACCGCACGCCGGGCAGTAGCGGTCCGCGAACATGGGGGCCGACGGCGGGGCCGTCGGGGCATAGGGCGTGGGAGCCGGCCGGGCCGCGATCGCCGCGCTCATCTGGAGCTGCTGCGCGAGCAGGCGATTGGTCTGCTCCTGCTGCGCGCGCATGCGCTCCGCGTCGTTGCTCGCCGACATTCCGGACGCGAGGAGCACGATCCCGATCAGCAGCAGGACCAATCCGAGGATGAATCCGAAGATCGACAGGAGGAAGAAGACCCCCGCGATCAGGAACAGCACCCCGAACGCGATCCGCACGACCCCCGCCATGAGCTGTCGGCGCCCTCCGTTCCTTGCAGCGGGGCCGGATCGGGACCCGGCCGAAGCGAACAGGCGCCGGCGCGGTAGTTATACCCTGTCCTCAGCGCGGCTTTGCCCGAAAACTCCTCCGCGAGCAGAAAGTCGGGAGCGTGCACAGGAACCGGTTGGTTCTGCCCCAATTCGTGCGGGGAGGACCGCCATGACTAGGGGCACTTCATTTCGGCCGTTTAGCCGATCAAAACGGCACGGTGATTCCCAAAGCGGCTGCGACTTCTCGCGCGACTACTTGGGAGGATTTTCCCCGACCATCGACAACCCGATCCGCAATCCCCGGATCGATGCCCCACGCCGTAATCCAGCACCGGAACCTCAGAGGTCGCTCAGGCCTGGTCCAACTCGGCTCCCGCAACGGGTTGGCCGTGAGTCGGTTCACGATTTCCTCGACATCGCCGTCGAGGAAGACAACGAACTTGTCCAGCTCGCCCGGGTAGAGCGCGCGCACCCCGACGAAGAGGTTGTCAATTTCCGTTCGGTCCTTGAGGTGACCCTCGACCAGGACGTTTCTACCCATGGCGAGGTTCCAACCGGCCGACTGACCCGCGAAGATCGGGTGGAACTGCCGGATTTCAGCCCACTACCTCCCAGGGTATCGACCGAAAGTCGGACCGATGAAGTCGTCAGCGTGGATAACCGACCAGTCGCGGTCGAGCTGTCCCCCGATCAACCCCGACGCAGTGGTCTTCCCGGAACCGGGGACTCCAGTGATAACTCGGAGTTTTGGGTGAGCGGTCACGAACCGAATGGAATCGGGCTGGGTAATTGGTGCTTGCCCGCCAACGAGCGCCGGGGTTCATGGCGCTGAACGAATCTTGCCCCATGCCCGCAGCCGCAGCAATCGCTGGAGTTCTCGTCGGACTGGTGTGCATTATCGTGGGGGCACTGACGTTCTCCACCTGCAACGGCGGCTATTCACTCTTGTTTTTCGGCGTCGGGATGCTCGCAATGGCCGCGGCCGCGTTCTTTGTTGGCGGAGTACCGGTGACGGGGGGCGCGAGCCTTTTCGGTGCCATTCTGGTGATAGGCGGGATCGTGATCCTGGAAGGAGTTGCAGTTGGCTGTCCGTTCTTTCTTTCGGTGGGCTCGTGGGGAAGAGGGCTCGGGCCGAGGCCGCTGCGCTTCTTGCGCAGCGAGCGGAGCACCTAGCGGAGATTGAAGAATCAAACCGTAGAGGTCGGGTCTTCATCGCGGCCGGCGCCATCACCGGGGTTGTCGTCATCGTTGCCGTGATCAGTTGGGAAATATTCAGCACCGGAAACTGGATGATAGCCGAATACGGCGGGTTTCTTCTCGCTGCGTTGGTCGCTGTCGTGGCCGCGGCACAAGTCCTGGATCGTAGCCGGAGACACGACTAGACGGTGTGTGACTCGATCCTCGCGCCCGCGACAGAATCCGGTTGGACCCCCGACCAAAGTCCCAAACCCCCCACGCACAGGACGCTCCGAAGGCGAGGCTGGGGGGCGTTTCGTCACCTCTCAACGTCCCTTCTTGTGGGAATGTCGATGAGGGAGGACGGAAATCGAAGCCTTGCGAAACGGATCGGATAGAGGACGACCGCCCGTGAATGTACTACTTAAAGTGCTGGCTCACCTTGGAGGTTCATGCCCGTGGGTCAACGCACCTTGGAGTCTGGGAGGAGGCCTTCGGGTTCGTCCTCGCAACCAGGTCACGGGACGTCGCTTTCCTCGACCACTTTCGGCAAGAGTCGAGCGGGGCAGGGAGACGCCGGCCGGGGTAGTTCGATGCGAGTGATCGATCTCGCGTTGAGTCCCCGCGAACTGCTTGGCCCGCTCAGCGAGCTCGAGCAGCGCTTCGCGCCATCGGTCCTGTTTGCCTCTGGAATTCTCCGGACCCCGCTGCCGCACCCCAGAGTTTCCATTGTCGGGACCCGATCCCCTTCCGATGAAGGGCGCGAGGCCGCAAGCCGGATCGCCTCCGAACTCGCCAGCAGGGGCGTGACGGTCGTCAGTGGACTGGCCGCCGGAATCGACACGGCGGCACACACCGGAGCGATCTCCTCCGGCGGGGACACGATCGCGGTCCTAGGCACGCCGCTCTCCGGATCCTACCCTGCCCAGAACAGGGAGTTGCAGCGGTTCATCATGGAGAACCACCTGGCGGTGAGCCAGTTTGATGAGGGGTATCCCGTGCGTCCCGGGAATTTCGTGATGCGCAACCGCGTGATGGCTCTGATGTCCGACGCGACAGTGATCGTTGAGAGTGGCGAGAAGGGGGGCTCGCTGCATCAGGGCTGGGAGGCCATCCGCCTCGGTCGTCCGCTATTCATTCGGCACCCCGTACTGGCTGACGACCGCCTCCTCTGGCCGAAGGAGATGGAGAAGTACGGGGCGGTGGATTTTGAAGACGCAGGTGACATTCTCGATTTCGTCCCGACGTCTCTGTCGGATCTAACGGTCGATGGAGTTGGATGAGCTCGAGTGCGTCTCTCTGTTGACCTACTGCCGCCGCGGAGGCGGTACGGATGCACAACGATCTCGAGACATCCGAACTAGTCTCAAGACCGGAAGGTTGGTCGGAGATCCTCCCGTCCCTATCACCCGCCAGATCGCCGAAATCACTCGGAAAAACCTCCACCTGCGCCCTTTAACGGTCGCGTTCGGCCCTCGACCAGTTCTCGTCCCAGCGCCCAAGAGTTCGCTGATGCGTGAGGGCGACCTCTGGGTCCCGATGCAATTGTCCGAGGAGCTGCTCTCTGCGGGTCTTGGAAACAGAGTGGCCCCGATCCTCACGCGAACAGTGGCCATCCCTAAGTCAGCTCTCAGCGACCCTTCCGATCGAACTCGGGCCAAGCGTCACTTCGAGACCATGGCCGTCCAAACCGAGCTCGCGCCGCCGGAGTCCTTCTTGCTCGTTGACGACATCGTCACGCGGGGCGCGACCCTCATCGGCGCGGCGAATCGACTCAGGGTATCCTACCCTGCAGTACCGATTCGAGCATTCGCTGCGATCCGGACCGTCAGCAATCCGGCCGAGTTTCAGAAGATCACCGATCCCGCTATCGAAATCATTCGACTGCGCGCTGACGGCTCGACGTTGCGCAGACCCGCATGAATCGTGTGCCTGAGGCTGCGACAGGCGCATCCTCCGCTAATCGGGTCAGTGTCGAGGAATTGCAGGTCACGCGGGCCGTTATCGACGCGCTCCGAAAGCCATCGCGAACGCGCGTACTCGATTACGTCAGGGCTCACTCGAACGCACGCGTATCCGACCCCTGCGAAGAGTTTCTCGGCGGAGTCCCTCAGCGCGACCGACCCGACCGACCTCGGGCCGTGCCGTCGCCGACGGCGCGCGCCGGGTAAAGGGTTTTGTCGCCCCCTCCCCTCCCACGCCCATGGTGCCCGCCCGCACGGAGAAGGATTCGCTCGGCACCCGCGAGGTACCCGAGGACGCCTACTGGGGGATCCAGACCCTCCGGGCGCGGGAGAACTTCCCGGTCAGCGGACTCACCGAGTCGCCGCTGCTCGTGCGGGCCTACGCGCTGCTGAAGCTCGCGGCGGTGCGGGCGAACGTCGCCCGCGGGGGCCTCGACGAGCGGAGGGGCCGGGCGCTCGCTCAAGCCGCCGAGGAGATGGCCGCCGGCCGGTTCGACCGGGAGTTCGTCGTGGACGTCTTCCAGGCGGGGGCCGGCACGTCGTTCCACATGAACGTCAACGAGGTCCTGACGAACCGCGCGCTCGAGATCCTCGGAAAGCCCCGGGGGGACTTCGTGGAATTGAGCCCGAACGACCACGTGAACCGGGGGCAGTCGACCAACGACACGTTCCCCTCGGCCGCCCAGGTCGCGACCCTCCTCGCGCTGCGCGAGCTGCGCGCGTCCCTCACGACGCTGACCGAGAGCCTCCGGCGGAAGGGGGCCGAGTTCGCGCGCCTGCCGAAGGCCGGCCGCACGCACCTGAAGGACGCGATGCCGGTCACCCTCGGCGCGGAGTTCAGCGCGTACGCCGCCGCCCTGGAGCACGTCGCGGAGGCCCTGCCGGCGATCGAGCGGGCCCTCGGGGAGATCCCGTTCGGCGGCAGCGCGGTCGGAAGCGGGGTGAACTCCGTTCCCGGGTTCCGGGCGGCCGCGGTCGCGGAGTACGCGCGGCTGACAGGGCTCCCGCTCACCGTGGCCCGCGACCCGTTCGAGACGATGCAGAGCCGCTGGCCGCTCGGCGCCGCTTCCGCCTGGATGCGGACGCTCGCGCTCGAGCTCGTGCGGCTCTCGTCGGACCTCCGGCTGCTCGCGAGCGGGCCGGCGACCGGGCTCGACGAGATCCGGGTGCCCGAGATCCAGCCGGGCTCGTCGATCATGCCCGCGAAGGTGAACCCGTCCGCCGCGGAGTGCCTGTCGATGGTCGCCTTCCATGTCCTCGGCGCGGACGCGGCGACCGCGTTCGCGATCCAGGCCGGCCAGCTCGAGATCAACGTGATGATGCCCCTCGCGGCGTACGAGGTGCTCTTCGCCGCGCAGATCCTGACGCACTACCTCCCGGTGTTCGCGCGGACGTGCGTCGACGGGATCACCGCGAACCGCGCGCGGCTGGAGCGCTACCTGACCGACTCGGCCGCGCTCGCGACCGTGCTGACGCCGAAGCTCGGCTACCTCAAGGTCGCCGAGGTGCTCCACGCAGCCGAGCGGTCGGGGCGGCCGGTGAAGGAGCTGCTCGTCGAGCAGGGCCTCCTGACG
>JASHQY010000079.1 GCA_030038885.1 Thermoplasmata archaeon
CGACCCTCGCCGCGTCCGTGCTCCTGCTCGCCGCCGCCGTGCTCGCGCTCGCGTTCGGCCCGGTGCACGGGATCGCGTGGGTCGGCCCGCTCGGCGACGCGGAGTCGCTCTCGCTCGACGGGCTGTCCGCGTTCTTCGCGCTCGCGACCGCGATCGTCTGGATCGCGACGTCCGCCTACTCGCTCGGCTACGACGACCGCCCGACGCCGCTGCTCGCGATCTGCTACAGCCTCACGCTCGGCGCGATCGCGCTCCTGATCGCCGCGTCGAGCTGGCTCCTCTTCCTGATCGGATGGGAGGTCATGACGCTCGCGTCGTACGGGATGATCCTCGAGGCGCACGGGCGCCGGGGCCGGGTGTTCTCGGCGGGGTTCGTCTTCCTCGCGTTCGGCGAGGTCAGCACGCTCCTGATCTTCCTCGCGGTCGCCGGGCTCCACGGGCTCACCGGGACGTTCGCCGAGGTCCCGGCGGTCGTCGCGGGGGGCCTCGGGACCCTCGTGTTCCTCGCGGCGCTCGTCGGCTTCGGCTACAAGATGGGCGTCGCGCCGTTCCACCTGAGCGAGTGGTTGCCGATCGCCCACTCGTCGGCGCCGTCGAACGCGTCGGCGGTGCTGAGCTCGACCCTGACCCTCGCCGGGGCCTACGGGCTCTTCCGCGTGCTCAGCGTGCTGCCGGCCCCGCCGCTCTGGTGGGGCGCGGTCGTGCTGACGATCGGCGCCGTGTCGGTCCTGCTCGGGGCGCTGTTCGCCGCCGTCAGCGAGCACACGAAGGGGCTGCCGGCGTACAGCACGATCGAGAACAACGGGCTGATCCTGGTCGCGCTCGGGATCGCGCTGCTCGCCCGGACCGACGGCCTCGACGACCTCTACGTCTTCGCGCTGTTCGCCGCGTTCTACCAGGCGCTCGCGCACGCGATCGCGAAGACCGCGCTCTTCCTGAGCGCCGGCTACGCCGAGCACGCCGCCCACACGTTCGATCTGAACGCGCTCGAGGGCCGGTCGAAGGACGTCGACCGGACCGCCTACCTCGGCACGCTCGCCGGGACCCTGAGCCTCGCGGCCGCTCCGCCGCTCGCCGGGTTCGTCAGCGAGTGGATGGTCCTCGAGGCGCTCTTCCAGTCGTACCGGTTCTCGCCGGAGTGGGTGCAGTTCGTCGGGCTGCTCGCCGGGGCGGCGGTCGCGCTCGCCGCCGGACTGATCCTCGTGACGATGGTGAAGTTCCTCGGGTTCACCGCCCTCTACCGGCCGCGGCCCGTGACCCCGGGAGCGCGCGCGCCATCGCTCGGCGGGCCGATCGCGGCGGTCGGCGCGGTCGTCCTCGGGATCGGGGTCGGCGCGCCGTGGATCCTGCGCTTTTTGACGCCGAGCGCGGCGGCGTTCGCGGGCGCGCCGGTGGTCGCTCCGGTGGGGGGATTGCTCTCGGTCCCGAACGGCTGGTCGATCCTCTCGGGGTCGCCGTTCGGGATCCTCTCGCCGCCCGTGATCCCGATCGCGCTCCTCCTCGGCGCGCTGGTCGCGGTGGGGTACTACGCGCTCGGGGGGCGGACAGCCCCGCGGCGCGTCGAGCCCTGGATGGCCGGCACCCCGGCGGGGCGCGCCGGCGAGACGTACACCTCGTTCGGCTACAGCACGCCGATCCGGATCATGCTGAGCTCGGTCCTCGCGACGCGGGAGGTCCGGACCCGGATCGGGGCGGCCCCCCCGTCCGAGGTCGCGACACCGGTGGCGTACTACGTCGAGCTCGAGGTGCTCGACCGGTTCCGGCTCGTCTACGACGACCTCGCGCGGTTCGGGGAGGTGCTCTCCGACTCGCTGAAGGAGGCGCTGATGCCCGGGCGGCTCGGCCGCTACCTCGCGTACATCCTGGTCGTCACGCTGCTGGTCGTGATCTACATCGCCCGGGCGGCGTGAGGGCTCACGGGACGACCGTCACCGGGCGGCCCGCGCGGAGCAGGACCTCGGTCGAGACCGATCCGAGCAGGATCCGGCTCGGGCCCCGGAGGCCGCGCGTGCCGACGACGATCAGGTCGGCGTTCACCTCCGCCGCGGCCGCGACGATCACCGACGGGGGATCGCCCTCCCGGATCCAGAGCTCGACGTGCTGCCCGCCGCGCTGGGCGACCCCCTGGATCGCGCGCAGCCGCTCCGCGATCGAGTCGACCTCGGAGTCCTGCTGCTCGTCGGTCCGGGGCTCGGCGACCAGCCGGGGAGCGGTCTTCGCGTGGACGATCCAGACCCCGCCGTCGGGGCCCCGCACGGTCCCGAGCGCGAACTGGACCGCCCGGTTCGACGCATCCGAGCCGTCGAACGCCACGACGATGCGCCGCACCGGCGGGGCGATGGGGGCTTCCATCCGTCCGCCCGCCTACCGGGGCGGGAGATAACGTTCTCCGGCCGCCGCCGCCTCCCGGTCCTCGGGAAGGTCGACCGGGCGGCCGGCCTTCTCGAAGGTCCGCAGCGCCGCCTCGAGCGCCTTGACCCGCCGCGAGAGCGCCTGGTTGTCGGAGAAGTACCGCTCGCACAGGATCGTGAGCCGCGCCCGCTCGCGCGCGCAGTCGACGAGATCGCCGGCGAGCTCGCGGATGCGCTCCTCCGGCGGGCGGCCCGCCGACGGCGGACCCTTCGCGCCGCTACCGGGCGGCGGGAGCAGGGGGAGGATCGCGGCCAGCCACAGCCAGAATCCCTCCGGACCGACCTCGTCCACGTCGATCCAGCGCGCGAGCCGGCGGCGCAGGTCCGGCGGGAGGTCGAATCCCGGCGGCGCGTCCCCGTCCTTCTTCGAGGTCCGGATCACGTAGCCCAGCACCACGGTCGATCCCTTCCCGAGCCCGCGGCGCCCCGCGACGGGGGCCGCCCGCCGTCGCGAACGCCGCCGGTCCGCTCCGCGAGCGCTCGCAGCCCGACGGGGTATTTAGTCCACGGCGTCCCCGGACCGTCGCCACGGGTTCCCGGAGGTGGAACGGAGTGTTCCGGGGGCCCTTCCGACACTACGACCTCTGGGGGAGGGAAAGGGTTGGGCGCGACCCCCGTGCGTCCGGGGGCGAGGTCGCCGTCCGGGTCCGTCCACCGAGCGTCCGGTCGCTCAGTACGGGAGCACCTTCTTGCCGCCGTGGTGCTGCGCCGTGATGATCCCGGTCGCCACGTACCACGCCGCGAACCCGCAGATGAACGTGTCGATCCCCGTCGCCTCCCACAGCCCGTTCGAGACCGTGTGCCCGCCGCCCGAAAGACCGAAGTCGATCGCCAGCAGCACGAACGCGATCACGAGGGTCCAGAAGACGAATGCGATCCCGACGCCATGATAATGCGAATTGATCGCGAACGTCAGCGTGAACAGCGCCCACACGACCATGAACCAGGCGATGTCGTACGGAGCGGTCGGGCCGAACGCCTTCACCGTGATCCCGCTGAGGAACAGCGTGAACGCCCACCAGAAGGCGCCGTACCCGCAGAACGCGGACCCCGGGAAGATCTCCCCGCGCCGGAGCATGATCACTCCCGCCACGAACTGGGCACTGCCGCCGAACGCGAGCGCCATGGGGAACACGGCGCCGTTGTCCACGCCCCAGTTGATCCCCTGCGACGCGATCCCCATGCCCGCGATCATCGTGGTCGTGCCGAACCCGCATAATCCGACCACGCTCGCGGGTGCCCAAAACGGATCCTTGGTCTGCGCCGGGGCACTCGGCGCCTCTGCCGTGGCAGGTGTTGCCATGGCCCACGGTAACACGGGACTCAGTACATAATCAGTGAGGCTCGTTAGCATGGTACGGCTTGACGTGGTCGGCTGACCTATATACATTTCCTTCGCATCGAGGGCAACGGACGCCGGCCCGGGACGCCGCGCGGTCCCGTTCCCCGCCGTTCGGACGGGTCGGGCCGGCGCGCGGACGCTCAGCGGATCGCGCCGAACGCGCCGCGCCGGCCGATCCGCTCGGACGGGGCGGCCGCGCCCTCGTCGGAGGGGCGGAGCGCGAGGTCGGAGAGGACCCGCTGGATCATCGGCGGTGACGTGAGCGAGGTGGTCGCGGGATCGACCCACGCGAAGTCGATCGCCTCCCGGCTCGGGCGCGTGGCCGAGCCGTCCACGGGGTACGCGAGGAAGCACGCGAGGACCCAGTGGACCGGGGACCCTCCCGGATCGGGAGCGAAGTCCTCGTAGAGACCGAGGAGGCCGGCGACCTCGACATCGAGCCCGATCTCCTCCCGCACCTCCCGGACGGCCGCCGCCGAGAGCGTTTCCCCCGGTCGGGGGTACCCCTCGGGGAGGACCCACGTCTTGCGGAACGGTTCGTCCTCCTCCCGGATGACGAGCACCTTGCCGCCCCGCCGCACGGCCGCCGCGGCGAGGAGGCGCACATCGGAGGCGCGCTCTTCGGCCGCCCCCGAGGTGGACCTCCGCTGGAGCGGATCGCGCGGTCGCGCCGGGACGCTCATGAGAACCCGTCCGAGGACGTCGGGTCGGTCGCCCGGCCGCTCGCGGGGGTTCGGGATCGCCGCGATCCGGTGCGGGCCCTCCCGTCGCGACGGAGCGCCGGCCCGGCGCCCCCCGCGGGGTCGGGGATCTCCACCCGACCGCCCCCCCGCACGATCTCGCGGAGCGACGCCTCGAGCGCCGTCAGCCGCCGAGCGAGGACCTGGTTGTCCCGGGCGTACTGCTCGCAGATCACGGCGAGGCGGGTCCGGTCGCGCGCGTGGTCGATCAGGCGGCGCTGGAGCTGCCGGACCTGCTCCGGGGCCGGGTCGCCCGGCGGGGACGGCACCGACCGAGTCCCCTCCGGGTCCGGGAGGAGCGGAAGCACCTCGCGCAGCCACAGCCAGAGCCCGTCGGCCCCCAGCTGCTCCACGTCGATCCACCCGGCGAGCCGGCGCTGGAGGTCCTCGGGGACGACGGTCCCGGAGGGCCCTTCCTTCCGTCCCTTTCCGGACGCCGTCATTGCGTGGCCGAGCATCGCTGCTGCCGTTCAGGGGTCATCGGCAGCGCGCTGCAGTTTCCGCCCGCGGCTTCGCCGGCGGCGGCTAACCCCTCAGCCGAGAGGGGGAAAGAGCGGCTCGGTATAAGGGGATTCGCGCGAGGTCGGCGGCCGAACGGCGAGCGATCCCGGGCCGGCGCCGGCCGCGGGAGCGTCCGGGCGGTGGGTCGGGGGCGCGTCGGTACCGGTCTCCGCGTGGGGCCCGGGGCCTCCGCCCGCCGGAGGGAACCGTCTTGTCACCGGGGTTCCTGGCGGACGACGATGGCCACCGGCGCGCCACCGAAGACGTTCATCTCGGACCTGCGGCCCGGTCGGGTCGCGACGTTCGAGGCGACCGTCGCGAAGCTCGAGCCCGCCCGCGAGGTCGCGCAGCGGTCCGGCGGGACGACCCAGGTCCGGCACGGCACGCTCCGCGACGGCACCGGCGAGGTCGCGTTCG
This sequence comes from Thermoplasmata archaeon, assembly GCA_030038885.1. GTDB lineage: Archaea > Thermoplasmatota > Thermoplasmata > Lutacidiplasmatales > UBA184 > Lutacidiplasma. Next base: position 5,412 of record JASHQY010000079.1, read on the forward strand.
TGCTCTGGGGGCGCGAGGTCGATCTCGTCGCGGAGGGGGACCGCGTGCGGATCGTCGAAGGGTGGATCAAGGACTACAAGGGCCGGCCCGAGGTCTCGCTCGGTCGGACCGGCCGCCTCGAGAAGCCGTAGGCCGGGGCGCGGCGGGCGGCCGGGGATCCGCGCGCCGGGACGAACGCCTAAGACGGGGAACGGCTCTCGCGCGGTCCGAGGGGACCGCCGTCCGTGACGTGGGACAACTTCTTCAGCGCGGAGGTCGGCGCGGCCGCCGCCCTCGCGGGGCTCATCTTCGTCGGGATCTCGATCAACCTCGCACGGATCATCGCCCTCCCGCTCATCGCGAACCGCGCGCTCCAGTCGCTCCTCATCCTGCTCGCGATCCTCGCGGTCGAGTCGCTCCTCCTGGTCCCGGGCCCGTCGCCGCTCGTGGAGGGGGTCGAGATCGTCGCGGTGGCCGGGGTCACCGCGGTCGCGCTCAACGCGATGGAGCTGCGCAGCTGGCGGGTCGTGGCGCCCCCGTACCGCGGCGTCCTCCGCTCGCACACGCTCGAGCTCCAGCTGCCCTGGGCGTTCACGCTCGTCGGGGGGGCCGCGCTCGTCGCGGACGCGCCGTGGGCGCTCTACTGGTTCGTTCCCGCGACGCTCGTGAGCTTCCTGATCGCGGTCCTCGAGGCGTGGATCATCACCGTGGAGATCCTTCGCTGACCGGGGCGGTCGCCGCCGCACCCCGCCCGGCGCCGGCTGTCGCGGGGGTCGCGTCCCCGGAGGGGCCCGGGTCCGGACCGACCGTGGGGACTGCG
>JASHQY010000080.1 GCA_030038885.1 Thermoplasmata archaeon
CCCGGGCGCCCTCCCGGGCCCCGGTCCGGGCCGCGGGCGGACGGGGCGGCGTCGGCTTGCGGAAGTGGACCCGCGCGTACCCGTCGTCGACCCAGCGCCCGGTCTCTCGGTAGCCCCGCGCGCGGTAGAACGCGAGGTTCTCGGTCATCCGCTCGTTCGTAGAGAGGCGGACCTCGGGCCGCCGGAGCGCCCGGGCCCGGGCCTCGGCGAACTCGAGGAGCCGACCACCGATCCCCTGGCCCTGGAGCTCGGGCCGTACCGCGAGGTTCTGGACCCACAGATGGTCGGCCGCCGGCACCAGGACGATCACCCCCCGCACCTCGGGTTCGGCGTCGACGAACACGATTCCCGCCCGCACCTCGGCCTCGTAGTCCTCCCCGAGCGGCGCCGGCGGCCGATCCAGCCGCTCCGCGTAGCGCGAGTACGCCTCGAGGACGCACCGGCGGATCGCCGGGACCTCCTCCACGTCGGCCGGCCGGATCGTCATCGCGCTCGGGCGGGGGCGCGCTCCGCGCCCCCGGTGCTAGGCCGGCAGGATTGCCATTCGAACGAACCGCGCGGAGACCCCGCAGACCCCTCAGCCCCGTCGCCCCGCCAGCGTCGACGGGTCACGGTAAGGCTGCTCCCGTCAGGACCTGACCCGGTGCCCGTGATGGATAACCGCTAGGGCGCTCCTCCGAGCGCTCGTCGCGATGCCCGCGGCCCAGCGGAACGGAGCGTCGACGAGATCACGCGAGACACGCTGCTCGTCCGAACGTCGCTCCTGCCTGTCACCCCCGCTGAGGACGGTTTCGGTGTGTAAGGGGACGCCCAACCCCCCGGTCCAGCCTAGCGATGCCCGGACCGCGGCGGCGGTACTTAGCCCTTGGTCTGGGCGCCGGGCCCGCCCCGCCGGGGAGAGCCCAGAAGAGCGGCCGGGGCCTGGGACGGCACGATCATGCGGCGTCCCGCCCCGCTCGCGTTCCTGCTCGTGGGCGGCGCCGTCGGGGCGGCCGCGGTGCTCGTCGGCCTGGTCGTCGCGCTCGCCCCCGCTCCGCCCACGACCGCCGCGTGCGGCGCCGAGCCCGCGACGCCGGACTACGTGCCCGTGCCGGCGCACGAGACCCGGCTCGCGTTCCTCTCGATCGGCGGCGACGTCCGGGTCACGGTCTGGGCGAACGCGAGCGCGCCGTACGCGCTCTACCTCCAGAGCGCCGCGCAGTACCTCGCGAACGCCGCGAACGCGTCGACCCCCAACGGGAGCGTCTACCCCGCGCCCCCGAGCCAGTTCGTCTGGGCCTCAGGCCCGTCGACCGCCACGAACGTGACGTTCGTCCTCGGGAGCGACGACTGGTACCTGCTCGTGACGGACCTCGAGGCGGCCCCTCTCTCCGTGCACCTGGTCGCGGTGGGGTGCCTGCCGACGTAGCCGCGCGCGGCCCCGGGGCGGCGCGCCGGGCGCGGAGCTACGTGCCGACCGTCGAGTAGAACACGAAGAAGACGACCAGCACGAGGATCGCGCCGCCGGCCACGAAGAACAGCACGTCCTCCTTCAGCTCGGCCGCGTCCATCGTCCCCGACCCTTCGGCGGCCCGGGGAGCGGCGCGCGCCTTTTGCGGTTTTCGTCCGGGCCGCCCCGGCTAGCGGATGTGGTCGAGGCTGAACGAGCCCAGGTTCAGCGAGCGCTTCGTGAACGTGTAGCCGATCCACGCGCGCGACTGGGCCTCGCCGAGCCCCTTGACCTGGAGGAACGTCTTGAGCTGCTCGATCTTCAAGTTCAGCGAGCCGTCGACCATGTGCTCGAGCGTCTCGAGGTCGGCGTCCGAGTGCATCCCGCGGTCGAGGACGTAGTACGCGACCGCCTGGTCGATCTTGCGCCGCCCGACGAACGGCTGGAGGAACCGGAACGTCGCGGAGGTGTCGAGGTACGCGGTCACGGTCGAGACCGACTCGAAGATCAGCCGGTACGTCGGGAACCGCTCCTTGAGCTCCTCCGAGATCCCGTTCAGGGTCTGGGCGAGCTGGTCGAGCACGCCCTTGTCGGTCGAGGAGAGGAGGCGGACGCCAGGGGTCGACTGCGTCGACCCGACGCTGCGCGAGTAGAGGTCGACGAACCGGATCATCCCGTTCTTCTCCGCCTCGTCGTACTTCGGGTAGAGCGCGGCGAGGTCCTCGCGGACCTGCGACCACGTCTTGTCGGTGACGACCCAGATCGACGGGATCCCGAGCTTGAGGCCCTCGGTCGAGAACAGGCGAGCGAGGACGTCCTTGCCGGTGTGCGCGGGTCCGTTCACGAGGAGCTGGGCGCCCGCCGGGAACCCCCCGTAGAGCAGGTCGTCCAGGCGACGGACGCCGCTCTTCACCTTGACCTCGGCGACGTCCCGGACCGCGTCCGCGTGCATCTGGCCGGCCTCGGCGTCCGCGGCCTTCGCGGTCAGCTTCTCGAGCTCGACCATCCGCTCGCGGAGCGCGCCCTCGCGGGCCCGCAGCTCCTCCTCCTTCGTCGAGAGCTCGTGCCGTAGGTCCTCGGTCCGGCGCGCCTCGTCGGCGGCGCTCGCCGCGCCCACGGTCCCCTGGCGGAGCTCCTCGAGGCGGCGGGCTTCGATGTCGAGCGCCTGCTTGCGGACCTGCAGCTGCTGGTCGTAGTTCGCGAGCTCCCGCTCCTTGAACTCGAGCGGGGAGCGGCGCCGCTCCATCTCCTCCGCGTTGATCCGGATCTCCTCGAACCGCTGGCGCAGCTCGTTCTCGCGCGCGACGAGGTCCTTCTCGCGCTGGTCGACGAGCTGGAGGCGGGCGTCGACGTCCGCGGGGAGCGCGTTCCCCCCCGAGAGCAGCGCGCCGCGCTCCTTCGAGCGGTCGATCTCGCCCTGGAGGTTTCGCACCTCGCTCTCGAGCTGGACGGTCCGGCGCCGCAGCTCGGTCTCCCGCTCGATGTACGCGTGCTCGCGCTCGGAGAACTCCTCGCGCAGGCGCTGGTCGAGCTCGCGCGTCGCCTTCTCGATCGCGTTCGCGACGAGCTGGGGCGACGGCGCACCGCCCGGCGCTTCGGCTCCCGGGGCCGCGGCGGGGCCCCGCACCTCCGCGCCCTCGAGGGCGAGGAGGCGGAGCTTCATCTCCGCGATCTCGTCCTCCTTGGCGCGGACCGCGACCTCCTTCTCCTTCGCCTCGTGCGCCCGGACGTACTTGATGACGGCGATCGAGCCGCGCTTGACGTGCTCGACCTCCTCTTCGAGCTGCTTGCGCTTCGTGCGCTCGTCGTACAGCTCCCGGTGCAGGTCCTCGCTCTCCTGGATCATCGTCGCGGGGTCGCACTGG
>JASHQY010000081.1 GCA_030038885.1 Thermoplasmata archaeon
TACGCCTGGGGGAAGATGCCCGCCGACTTCTCGCTCAGCCGAAAGTGCACGGCCGGGCGGCCCACGGAGCGGCGCTCGTAGGACCGCTCGACGAGCCCCTGGTCCTCGAGCGCGGCGAGGTGGTGGAGGGCCGCGACCTTCGAGATGTGCCGCTCGGCCGCGATCTCCGCGAGGGAGACCCCCGGCCGCTGCTTGAGGAGGAGCAAGAGCTCGCGCTTGGACGAGGAGAATCCCGGAGGGCGGGATTCCGGAGCAGACGTCATCACTCTCGCGAGCGATCCCACGTTTATACACTTTTGAGTTCACAAAGTTAACCAACCGGTCCTTAGGCAAGTGTCCACGTGCCCGCGGACCGGCGGATGGGGAGTGAAGGGAGGCGGTCCCCGCGGTGGGCCGCCGACCGCTGCCCACGGTTTCGGGAGCCCCGCCCGGACCCTGGTTACCACTCAGGTAACCGCAACGGGCCGTCCTGGAGTACGACCGAACGAGCCCCGTCCGCACAGATTCCGCCCTGGAGCGATTCGGTGGAAGCAGGACCCGGCTGCGGACGTGGAGGGTGCGTGCGTCCTCGGTGGTCCCGTTGAGCGGATATCGCGTGGCCCCGGTGGCTCCGCTGCCCCGGGCCAAGGTCTATCCGGAGCTCCGGCGGGCGATCGCGGCGGGGGTGGTCGTCCAATCCGGGACGGGTTGCTCCTTGGACGATCCCGCGCTTCGGCAGCTCCTTCGCGCGCAGATCCAGGTCCAACGGAGCCGCGCGAAGGAAGAATGAGGCGTACTGCTGTCACCTGGCCGCTCCGGCGGGCAACCGCCGGGGCGTCAGCCGTTGCGGATGGTCGTCCGTCGTAGTGGTCCGGTTCCTTGGACGTCGCGCGGGCTTTCACCTGCTCGCACGGGCCACCGCCTACGGACGTCCCTGCTCTGAGCCGAGGACCGAACCGCGGCAGATTCCCCGGCTGTCCGCCGGCAAAGTGATAAGTAACACGTTAAGATACACGCACGCATGGCAGTGCGCACGGTCACGCTGTCCGAGGATGCCTACGAAGCGCTGCGCGCGCGCAAGTCGGCCGGCGAAAGCTTCAGCGACGTGGTTCGAAGACTGACCCGAGCACGGCCCTCGCTGATGGAGTTCGCCGGTACGTGGAAGGACTTCCCGCCGGAGCGGATGCGGAAGTTCCAGGAATGGCTGGCGTGGAGCGATCAGCGCTCCCGAGAAGAGATGCGTCGGCCGGTCCGACGCAAAGGTTCGTGAGACCGTGGTGAGCTTGGACTCATCGTTCGTGGTCGATTTTCTCAACGGACAATCCGCCGCGGTCGACCGTTTTCGCCGGCTGGAGTCCGAGCGATCCGTGGTGTGCATCAGCCCTCCCGCGGTATCGGAGGTGTTGGTAGGAGCGACTGCGGGAACCCCGCGTCATTTGCGGGCCGCCGAAGACTTTCTTCGAGCATTGAACTGGCTCGAGTTTGATTGGGAATCCTGTCTGCTCGCCGGCCGTATCGGTTCGGAGCTGGCTGGACAGGGAGAGCCGCTGAGCGGGCCGGACCTTTTTATCGCCGCCATCACGCTCCGGCACGGCCATAGCCTCCTGACCCGAGATCGGGCCTTCGCACGCGTGCGTGGGCTATCTGTGGAGACCTACTGAGGATCCTCGCCGCACCGGCCGACCGGGAGCGCTGCTCCCGCCGGGTCACAGGTAGACGAACAGCGCTGGATCGCGGTTCCGGTAGGACCTGTCCGGATCTTCTGATGGGCCGGCCTCCCCGGACGCGAGTCCGGATCGGCGGGACGAGGCGTTTCCCTGACCGCCGAGGAGAGCGCGCAGTCGCAGGCTGCCGGAACCAGAATGGGGCTTCTTTCTCGACGTGGTGGAAACCCCCGGGACGGGCTCCCGGCGGCGGACACGCATCCCCACGACGAAGGTGGGGCTTTCCGAATCATCGCGTCCGAAGATTTCCGGACGGAGAGAGTGCGCGAGGCGGTCAACGGGCAGGGCCGGGACGAGGCGTTCGACCGCGCGGTCCTCCTCGTCCGGTGCGCGGATACGATTGACGGGGGAGTACGTAGAATTCTACGTTACCAAGGAAGGTTGGCGTTCCCGGTTCCAGCCACTTCGGCACTCCCATTCTGCCGGCTCCCGGGAGTGACCTCCCCGGGGTCTCGCTGGAACGGATTCTCCGCCGGTACGGGTCGCTCGTCGAACCAGGGCACTCCCGCCCTCCTTCGCGCCCACGATAGTCTGCGAGGCCGCAAGCCTTACGCTCGGCCGACCCATGATTCCCCCGATGTCGAGGTCGCTCCGGCGGTCGGGAGGCGCGCCGCGTACGGCCGCCGCTCCGACCGGCACGACCGCGGTCGTCCTCGCGGCCGGGCGCTCCTCGCGCATGGGACGGCCGAAGGCGCTGGTCGCCGTTCAGGGGGCCCGCATGCTCGACCGGGTCCTCGCGAACGTGCGCGCGGCCGGGATCCCGGACGTCGTGGTCGTGCTCGGCCACGGAGCGAAGGAGATCCGGTCGGCGGTCGATCTCGGGAACGCGACCGTGCTCGAGAACCCGCACTTCGCGGACGGCATGTCGAGCTCGCTGCGGCTCGGCGTGCGGGCCGTCGCGGCGACGGCCCGCCATGTCATGATCGTCCTCGGCGACCAGCCGTTCGTCCAGCCGTCGACCCTCGCGCACCTCGCCCGGCACGCGGCGGAGGGCAGCGGCACGATCTACCTTCCGACGTACAAGGGCGTCTGGGGGAACCCGGTCGTGTTCGACACCCGGCTCGCACCGGAGCTCGACCGCGTGCGCGGCGACGTCGGCTGCCGCGGGATGTTCCCCGACCACACGGCCGAGATCCGCGAGGTCCCGGTCGACGATCCCGGGATCCTCGTCGACGTCGACAGCGACGAGGAGCGGCAGCAGATCGAGGACGCGCTCGCCCGGGGAACGCCGCTGGCCGAATTGCTCGACCGGATCTCGGAACCCCGCTGGTCGCTCCACGCCGCGCCGGCCGACCACCCGGTGCCGAAGCACCTCGGTCGCCGACCGGACATTCCGGCGCTCGCGCAGGACCTGCGGGGCCGCGGCGAGACGTTCGCCCTCGCGACGGTCGTGCGCGTCGTCCGGCCGACCTCGGGCCGCCCGGGCTACCAGGCGATCATCCGCGAGGACGGGACCCATGTCGGGTGGGTCGGCGGGGCGTGCACCGAGGACCTCCTGGTCGCGGAGGCACGCGCGGCGATGGCCGCCGGATCGCCCCGCCTCCTCCGGGTCAGCCCCGATCCCGGACCCGAGCTCCCCGAGGAAGGGGTGGTCCATCGCGCGATGACGTGCCAGAGCGGAGGAACCGTGGAGATCTTTATCGAACCGAACCGGCCGAAACCGACCCTCTTGATCGCGGGCGACTCGCCGGTCGCGACGAGCCTCGCGACCCTCGCCCCGGTGCTCGGGTTCCGGGTCGTCCTCGTCGCGCCGGGCGCCGAGTCGTCCGAGCTGCCGGACGTCGACGAGCTCGTCCGCGACCTCGAGCAGCTCCCGCGCCATCTCTCCCCGACGACGTACGCGGTCGTCGCGAGCATGGGGAAGTACGACGAGTCGGCCCTGGGGCCGATCGTCCGCGGACCGGTCGCGTTCGCCGGACTGGTCGCGAGCCGCAAGCGCGCGGAGTCGGTCTTCGCGACGCTGCGCGAGGACGGAGCGACCGACGCCGAGATCGCGCGGGTTCGCAACCCGGTCGGGCTCGACATCGCGGCGAGCACGCCGGAGGAGATCGCGCTCAGCGTCCTCGCCGAGGTCACGCGCGCGCGCCGGACGGAGCCCACCGCGTCCCCCGCCGAGGCGGCGGCGACCCCGCCGGTCCCTAGCGAAGCGGTCGACCCGGTCTGCGGCATGACGGTCGAGCGGTCGACGCCGCTCACCGCCGGGCGGGCCGGGGCGACGTACTACTTCTGCAGCGAAGCCTGCCGCCGGAAGTTCCTCCGCGCGCCGGCGACGTACCTCGCGGCCGGGTCCGCTTAGGGGTCGGTCACCCGGCCCAGCTTCCGGCCGGACGGACCGCCGTGCGGGAGGAGCCATCTCACCATTCCACCGCCCTCGCTCCTCGACCGTGCGCGACCTCTCCTTCCGGAAGTCGCCCGCATCCGTGTCGAGTTCCCGCAGGATCCGCTCGGGCGGATTGATCGGGGACTGGGTCGCCGTCTCCGCCACGATCACCGTGGCGTTCTCGCCGACCCCCGCCGGCGGTGGTCCGCCGGGACGAACGATCCTCGGTTCGCTCCGTCCGGCAGGATCCTTCAGTCCGGGTCCGTGACGTGGATCGACGCTGTCGGGCGGATCGAGGCTCCCTTCCCCTTCCCCACCGCCTTCGCCCGCTCTTCCCACCGCGGGCGCGCGGCCCGAATCCTCTCCCACCGCTCCTTCATCGTCCGCTCCGCCCCGGGCAGCCCGTGAACGTACGGGGGGTTCTCTTTCCCGAACCTCGGGCCCTCTTCTGCCACGATCTCGATTCCCCGACGCAAAGAGTCCCGGAGGCTCTTCGGCAGCTCCTGGGTGACGGGCGTCTGCTTCCTCGAGCACCCTCCGGAGGCTCGTCGCCGTGCGCACCGAGGCGCCCGCCGCCCCGCCTTCGTCCCGTCCCGCGCGAGGCGGGCCCGGTCGACCGGCCCCGACTCCGGGCACCGGCGAAGCACCCCGAGCAGGAGCCGGTCGAGGTTCGCGGGGTTGCACCGGCGGAGCCAGGCCAAGGGCGGGAAGGCGGAGTGCCGCTGCGCCGCGCGGAGGCGATCCCTGCGCAGTGACGTTGGGGCTCGACCCGGAGCGTCCGGGCCGGGTCGATCGCCGGGTTCCCGCCCGTCCCGTTCTCGCAAGGGGGGAGGAACGTCGTGAGATCGATCTCGGTGGGGACACGGGGGGGGCGCCGCGCGAGATGTTGTTCGGCCGGCCACTCCACGAGGCGGGGGGAAGGGCGAGGGCCGGGCCCGG
>JASHQY010000082.1 GCA_030038885.1 Thermoplasmata archaeon
TGCCGCGACAACCGCCCGCTGAAGTTCCCCGAGTTCCTCGAGCACGTGCCCGAGCTGATCTTCGTCTCCGCGACGCCGGGGCCGTTCGAGCGGAGGGTCTCGAAGGGCCTGGTCGAGCAGATCATCCGCCCGACGGGCCTCGTCGATCCCCCGGTCGAGGTGCGGCCGCTGAAGGGGCACATCGCCGATCTGGTCGCCGAGCTGCGGGCGTGCATCGGCCGGGGCGAGCGGGCGCTCGTCACGACCCTCACGAAGGCGACCGCGGAGGAGCTGTCGAGCTACCTCGCGAACCAGGGGTTCCGGGTGCGCTACCTCCACTCCGAGGTCGAGACGCTGAAGCGGGTCGAGATCCTCCGGGACCTGCGCGTGGGACGGTTCGACGTCCTGGTCGGAATCAACCTCCTGCGCGAGGGCCTCGACCTGCCCGAGGTGAGCTTCGTCGCGATCCTGGACGCGGACAAGGAGGGCTACCTCCGGAGCGAGACGTCGATCGTGCAGACCTCGGGGCGGGCGAGCCGCAACGCGGACGGACGGGTCGTGCTCTACGCGGACCGGACGACCGGATCGATGGCGCGGGCGATCGCCGAGATGGCGCGCCGCCGTGCGGCCCAGCTGGCGTTCAACGAGGAGCATGGGATCGTGCCCGCGAGCGTGCAGAAGGAGGTCCGCTCGCTGCTCGCGGCCGAGGAGGAGGTCCCCTCCGGCGAGCTCTCGGTCGCCGGTCTCGGGAAGAAGTGGAAGCAGCGGCTGCCGCTGCTCCTCGCGAACCTCGAGGAGGAGATGCGCCTCGCCGCGGAGCGCCTCGACTTCGAGGAGGCCGCGCGGATCCGCGACCGGATCCGGGAGCTGAAGCGCTCGGCCGATCCTCGGACCGAGTCTCGGATGGTCGCCCGCTGAACCGAGGGCCGGTGAGCACCTACTCTCCCCGTCCAAGGCCGACACCCGCGGGAGGCGTGCTCGTCGCGGGGACGACCAGTGACGCCGGCAAGTCCTTCGTCGCCACGGGACTCTGTCGGCTCCTCGAGCGGCGAGGATGGAAGGTACGGCCATTCAAGGCCGCGAACATGTCGCTGAACTCCATCCCGAGCTCGGAAGGAGGGGAGATCGCGCTTGCGCAATGGGTCCAATGTCGGGCCGCGCGGGTCCCCCCGTCCACTCGGAGCAATCCGCTGCTGATGAAGACGGAAGGCCCCGGTCGGGTCGAGATCATCGTGCGAGGAACCGCACGCTTCCGCCTTCGCTCCTGGCGGAACGGAATGCGCCGACATCTTCCTCGGTTGCGGAGCGAAGTCCTGCGCGCCCTCCGAGACGCGCGGTCCGACGGTTCATTCCTCGTGGCCGAAGGCGCCGGAAGTCCCGCCGAGGTGAACCTGAGATCGACCGATCTCTCCAACTTCTTCGTCGCGCGCGCGGCCGACCTCCCCGTTCTCCTGGTCGCTGACCTCGAGCGCGGTGGCGCCCTGGCCCAGGTCGTGGGTACGATCGCCCTACTCCCCCCCGCGGATCGCCGACGGGTGCGGGGGATCATCCTGAACCGGATGCGGGGCGATCCTTCCCTGCTGGACTCGGCCCGAGCGATGCTGGCTCGACGGACCGGAATCCCGGTCGTCGGGATTTTGCCGTTCCTGGATCCGAACGTCGCGCAGCTTCCACCGGAAGACTCCCTTCAGTTGCCGCGCGGAACGCGGCGGGTGGGCGGGAGCTCCAGCGAACGACGAGGGGACCCGTCCCTCCCTTGCGTGGGACTGCTGCGACTGCCCCACACCTCCAACTTCTCGGACTTCTCGGGCCTCCGGCCGTCGAACGGCGTGGACGCGCGGTGGCTCGAGCGACCCGAGGAGCTGGACGGAGCCCAGGCGCTCATCCTTCCCGGGACGCGACGGACTCGGGACGATCTCGAATGGATGTCGCGCACCGGTTGGACGCGAAAGGTGAAACTGGCCCGCAGCAGCGGACTGCGGGTCGGGGGAGTGTGCGGTGGGTATCAGATGCTGGGCGAGTGGCTGGAGGATCCGCATGGGTTCGAGGGCCCCGCAGGCACGACCCCGGGGCTGGGTCTGCTTCCCATTCGGACCCGGTTTGGAGTACCCAAGCTGGTGCGTACGGTTGAGGCGCGCGCGCTTCGCGGTCATCCGTGGGCGCCGGTCGGATCCGTGTGGACGGGGTACGAGATTCGTCGGGGTCGATCCACCGGGCCGCGCTCGCTTCGGGGGCTGTTTCGGATCGAAGTCGCGCGGGGGGACTCGCGTCCGGGGGCCCGCTCGCGGGACCCCGCGCGGGACGGGGCTCGGTCGGGCGACGGTTCGGTGTGGGGAACGGCGCTCCACGGGCTGTTCACGAGTCCCGCGGCCGCACGAGGCCTCGGGGACTGGGCAGCGACGCCCCGCGGCGTTCGTCCTCGATCCTCCTCGACGCCCGTCGATCCGACACCGGTCGCGGAGTTCCCGGATCTCGACCACGACATCGACTGCGTGGCGGACCTGTTGGAACACCACCTCGACCTTCGTCGGGTGGCCTCAATCCTAGGGCGACCGCTCGCCCCGGCGCAGGAGTCGCGTCACCGAGGGACCGGGATCGGCCGGTAAGGTCGAGCCCAACGCTCCTCGAACGTCACCGATTCCAGCGGAAGTCGCTGGCGCCAGCCCTTGGTTTCGAGTTCCGGTGTGGGCGGAAACTCCGTCACATATCCGAGCGTGAGATAGGCGATCGGGAGGACCGATTCGGGGATGCCCAGGGCGGTCCGAATCGCGCCCGGGTCCAGAATGCTGACCCAACCGACCCCCAAGCCCTCGGCCCGCGCCGCCAACCATAGGTTCTGGACCGCGAGGCACGTGCTGTAGACGTCCACCTCGCGGATCCGAACGCGTCCCAGCACTGCGGGACCGGCTCGCTCCGGATCGCACGTCACACAGATGTTGATCGGGGCATCGAGAATGCCCTCGAGCTTGAGCGAATCGTAAAGACGGCGCCGTTCCCCCTCGAACTCGGCCGCGCCTTCCGCCCGCACGGTCTCGAAATTTTTCCGAACGGCGGTCCGAGTGGCGCGGTCCCGCACGATCAGGAAGTTCCAGGGCTGCATGAAGCCCACCGACGGCGCGTGGTGGGCGGCATCGAGGACTCGCCCGAGAATCTCCTCCGGGACCGGGTCCGGGCGGAAGTGCGAACGAATGTCGCGCCGACCGTAGAGCACCCGATAGAACCCCTCGCGGTCGCGAGCGGAGACTCCGTCGGCACCGTCACGGTTCGCCCTCGTCCCATTCGCTGCCTCCGCGTCCCCGGCTCGGTCCCTCCCCATGGCACGGCGAACCGACACAAGGTTGAATACGGTTCGCGCACCCGAGCGGGACATGCGAATCGTCCGGCGACGAGGGTGGGTCGGTGTCCAAGGCTCGTTTCGAGTGCTGAGCTCCGCTCCGTGGCACGGCGGACTGCGCCGAGCGCTCGAAGTCGTGAACGTCCAGGTTCCGCTCAGCTTCGACTGCGGCGTGCGCCGCTTCTTTCGTGACCTCGGACCCCGATTTCGGCGACGCGAGTGCGTGGGTCTTCTGACCTCCGTCGACGTGACGACCGCCGTCGTCGAACGCCGCCCCGAGGCCACCGCACTGGTCACCGCGGGCATCGGGAACTCCGCGTCCGTAGGTACGATCAATTCGATCGTCGTCCTCCGGGGCCGGCCGAGCGTCGCGGCCATGGTGGAAGCCGTCAAGGTGGTGACGGAGGCGAAGTGTGCGGCGCTGCGCGACCTCGACGTTCGCGCCCGGGACCGACCGGCGACCGGGACGTCCACCGACGCGGTGGTGATCGCGACCGAGGATCGAGGGGACCCGTTCAACTACTGCGGTCCGGCGACTCCCATCGGCCGGTCCCTCGGCGCCGCCGTCGGTGCGGCGATCAAGGAGGGAATTCGACGCCAGCATGGCTGGACCCCGGACCGGCCGATCCGGGCACGCCTCGCGGAACGCGGATGGAACGACCGGGAGCTGGGAGAGTCTCAGCTTCAAGAATGTCTTCGCGAGCCGCTCCTCTGGGAGTCGGCGTTCGCTCTCGACGACGCGGCCCTCGCCGGACGGATTCTACCCGGACCGCCCGAGGGGTTCGCCCGTCATCTCGCCCGATGTGGCCGGTCCCCCAACTGGGTGCCACCGGTCGCAGCCTCGGACGGACGTTCGCGACCCGTACGGCACCCCCCGCGCCTCCCGAGCCCTCGATCCCGCGGACTCGAGTCCCGGAAGCCTGCCGGCTGACCCGCGGCTTGGGGATGGGTGCCCCCGACCGGACGGCGTCCCGGGTCGTCGGGAATCTCCGAGGTGCCGCATCCTCCATCGGAACTCGGAGCGGGAACCCCATCGCCTCGCTCCGTCCGACGCTCCGAGACCAGAAGGCGTTATATCTAACGTGATTTACCAAATACCAATGCGCTTTAGCAGCACGATAGGAGGAACCGCTTCCGCAGTCGCCCCCACCGTTCCGCCCGGGGCCCCCCCCGCTCGCCGGACGGGCCTGGTCATCGCGGTAGCGATCATTGTCGTGCTGGCGGCCGCGCTGGCCGGCGTGTCGATCTACTCCGTGTTGAAGCCCTCCAGTCCGGCGAGCACTTCGGGAGCGATCTCGGTCACGGACGACGCCGGGCGCACGGTCACCGTGCCGTCCCCCGCCCACCGCTTGGTGGTGCTCGCTCCGAGCGTGATGGACATGGTCTACCGCCTCGGCCTTCGCGCCGATGTGGTCGGCGTCGATTGTGGGGACGCGGCCGCGGGAGGGGTGCTGGCGGATTACACGCCGGGGCAGGTCGCGAACTGGAGTCTTTCCAGCGTGCCGTGCATCACTTGGATCCCGTCGCTCGATCTCCAGGCCACCGTCGCGGCCAACCCCGATCTCGTGATCGGCGTCTCGGGGATCTCGCTGGCGGACCTGGATACGTTGACCACGACCGACGGGATTCCGACGCTCTATCTCAACCCATCGACGATCATTGGCATCGGGTACGACGTGACGATCCTCGGCGAACTGACCGGGACCTCGGCCGCGGCCGCCTCCATCGTACAACAGATGACCCAGGCGTTGGCCAACGACACGACGCTGCTCGAGAATGCCACGGTGGCCCCGCGGATCCTGCTGACCTACTACGTGGACCCGACGGGGTATTGGACGTTCGGCCCGGACTCGTTCGGCGAGGCCTTGATCGAGGCCGCCGGAGCGGTGAGCATCACGGCCAACGACACCCTCGCGAACGAGGAGGAGATCTCCGGAGCCTACGTTCTCGGAGCCAACCCGGACGCGATCGTCGTCGGGACGGGCTTCGGATACAACGTGAGTTCGTACTCGATTGGACCGGATTGGTCATCGTTCGGTGCGGTCACGTCGGGCCACGTCCTCGGAATCAACGCGATCTACTTCACGGAGCCGGATCCCACGATGGTCTTCGGGATTTATCTGCTGATAGAGTTGCTCCACCCCGAGCTGTTCGGCGGTGAGGCGCTCTAAGGCACCCTTCCTCGGGACGGAGGACTCCCCCCAGTTCCTCGAGAGCATGCGCCGGGCCCGCCGGCGCGGGCTGCTCCTGCTGGTCGGAGCCTTGGCGCTGTGCCTCCTCCTGTCCCCGCTGGTCGGCTCGGTACCGGTCCCCGCCCTCGACGTGTGGGGAATCATCGTCCATCGCGCGACCGGTGGCCTGGTGCTGGCCCAACCCTGCCCGACGCTGCCGGTCTACATCGATGGGTACTCGGACAGCTGCAGCACGCTGACCCTGATCGTCTGGGACAACCGGGTCCCGGAGATGCTGGTCGCCGCACTGGTCGGAGGCTCCCTCGGGATCTCGGGGGCCACCATGCAGGGACTTTTCCGAAACCCGCTGGCAGACCCCTATCTCATGGGAATCTCGGGCGGGGCGGCCTTGGGAGCGGCCGCGGTCTTCCTCAACAACCTCGGTCCGACTCAGACCGAGCTCTTCCTACCCCTCTTCGCGTTCCTGGGAGCCCTGGCCACGGCGGCGATCGTCCTGCTCGCGGCCCGGAGCCCAAAGTCCTCCCCGCAGACGTTGCTGCTCACGGGAGTGGCTCTGACCGCGATCTTCATTTCGATCATCTCGCTGCTCTCTTCGCTCCGCCCGAATACGGAGGTCCTACCGCTCACCTTCTGGGAGCTCGGCAGCTTCGGGGCGGCTTCCTGGGTTCAGTTCCAGCTGATCCTCTCGGGTCTCCTCGTCGGTGGGTCGGTGCTCCTGCTTCAAGGTCGGGATCTCAACCTGATCCAACTCGGGGATGAGACGGCCCGGGGACTCGGTAGTGACGTCGACCGGGTACGCCGACGATTGCTGCTCCTTTCGTCTCTGGTGACGGCGGTGGCCGTAGCCTTCGTCGGCATCATCGGCTTCGTCGGCCTGATCTCTCCGCACGTGGTCCGTCGATTTCTCGGCCCGGACTATCGGCTGCTGTTGCCGCTGTCCCTGCTCTTCGGCGCGATCTTCATGGTGCTGGCGGACGACTTGGCCACGAGCGTGCTCGGGGGCGGAGGCGTCCTCCCCGTGGGCGTGATCACCGCGTTCGTGGGGGGCCCGTTCCTGATCTGGGTGCTCTACCGTCGTCGGTCCCTGGGGACGGGCGCATGAGCGGGCGCGAGCGGACCCGGAAGCCCGAGCCCCTCTGCCTCGATCTCGAACAGATCGAGGTGCGGATGGAGGGGCGTCAGATCCTCCGCCCTACGACCCTCCGGGTCAAGCCCGGGGAGTTCGTCGCCCTCGTCGGGCCGAACGGTGCCGGGAAGACCACGCTGCTCCGCGCGGCGTTGGGGCTGGTGCCCACGTCCGTGGGGAGCGTGCGGATTGGCGGAGTGCCGCTCGCCTCGATGACCCCTCAAGAGCGAGCCCGCCGCGCCGCCTGGATGCCCCAGGAAGAGTTTCAGTCGGAGAACCTCAGCGTCGCGGAATTCGTCGCGCTGGGCCGGTATCCGTACCTCGGTAGCTACCTGCCGGAACGGCCGGAGGATCTGGCCGCGGTCAGCCGAGCGATGTGGGCCGCGGACGTGGCGCAGTTCGCCGACCGCGGCATCTGGAGCCTCTCGGGCGGCGAGCGTCAGCGGGCGCTGTACGCCCGCGCGCTCGCCCAGGAGGCCCCGCTCCTCCTGCTGGACGAACCCACCAGTCACCTCGACATGAACCACCAGCTCGATCTCTTGACCAAGCTCTCGGAGTTCCGGTCCCGAGAGAATGCCCGCGCCGTCGTCACGGCCCTCCACGACCTCAACCTCGCCTCCCGGTTCGCCGATCGGGTGGTCTGGATGAACCACGGTCAGGTCGTCGCCGACGGAACGCCGGGGGGAACCGTGACCTTCGAGCGTGTGCTCCAGGTCTTCTCGGTCTCGGTGGAGATCCATCGGCAGGGGCCGAACGTGTATGTCCTTCCGACCTCCACTCCCGTCGGACCCCGGCCCCCGGGCGACGACCTGGTCCTTCCGCGCGTGCACGTGGTGTGCGGCGGAGGAAGCGGGACGGAGGTGCTCTACGCGCTTTCCGAAGAGAACTATCTCGTATCCGCCGGTCCCATCCACCTGCTCGATAGCGATCAAGAGACATGCGAGAACCTGGGCTTCCGGTCGATCGTGGAAGTGCCGTTCACGCCGATATCGGAACCCGTGCGCGCCGAGTACCGTGCCGTCCTCTCGGAGGTCGATGCGATCGTCCTCGCACCGGTGATGGTCGGTCCCGGGAATCTGGCGAACCTCTCGGATCTGCTCCCCTTTGCGAGCGCGAAACCGGTGTTTCTGTACGGCGGGTCACCGCGCGGTCCACGAGATTTCACGGGGGGCAAGGCCGCGGCCGCGTATGATCAGCTGCGGGCCGCGGGCGGGATCGAGGTCGATGGGGTCTCCCGCCTTCTCGAGCTCTTGCGCCAGCGACTCGTTCGCCCGGTCGGTCGGGCCCCGATCGGCCTCCCGAGCCACCCATCGGACGAGGTCCTCTCCACTTCCCTCGGCGGGGGCCGCCCATGAAGGCGTCACCCAGGGTACTCGGAAGGACGGACGGCCGTCACCTGAGCCACGAGCACCGCCGCATCCGGCGAGGCCCCTCGCGCCCGCCGGCGAAGGATCCCGTAGAGCTCGGTCGCCCTTCCTTCCGTGTAGTCGCGCTTCGCGATCTCCCCTCCTTCGAGCAGGAACACCGGTCGCACGGAGGCCGCGTCGGTGGCCAGCTCGAGATTGATGAGGTTCCCCCGCCCCACGGCGAACGGGGTGACCACGATCGCATCCGCCCGGAGCATTGCTTCCCGCACGGCGGTGACCAGTTCGGCCGGAAAGGGGGAGGCGATCCTGGCCTCCAGGCTCCGGAATCCCAGGCTTCGTGCCGTTCGAGCGTCATCGTCCTCGGAACCCAGGAGTCCGACGGTCACCTCGAATCGGGGCCCCATGAGTCGACGGAGCAGTCGTCCGCCGGTGCCGCCCCCGCAGACCACGTGGACCCGCACCCGGCCTCGCCGCCCGCCGGGCCAACTCCTTCCCGGGACTTGATGACTTGCGGACGGCGGCGAGCCGCCCGAGGAGCCGGGGCGTGAGCGCATCGGAGGAGGAGCGACGGTCGGCTTCGGTCGCGCGGGAGGGGACATGACACCGTATCGGGAGGACGAGCCCACCTACCCCCGGTTCGAGGTTCGCGCCGGCGAACGCTCACGGCTCGAACGGGGGCTCGTTCAGGTCTACACGGGCGGTGGGAAGGGGAAGAGCACGGCCGGCTTCGGCCTGATCGTCCGGGCCGTGGGTCACGGCCTACGTTGCTGCCTGATCCAATTCATGAAGAAGGGAAACTACGGCGAGATCGTCGTACTCTCCCAGCTTCCGGGCGTCCACATCGAGCAGTACGGCTCCGGCCATTGGGTCAAGCAGAAGGACCCCGATCCCGAGGACGTGCTCCTGGCCAAGACCGCTCTCGGTCGGGGTGCCCTCGCGGCCGCGAACGGGGAGTACGACCTCGTCGTGCTCGATGAGATCAACGTCGCGCTGGTCCGGGGGTTGGTTCCGCTGGACGACGTCCTCGCACTCCTCGATCACCGTTGCCCCACGACGGAGGTCGTGCTGACCGGACGCGGGGCACCGAAGGCGCTCATGGACCGGGCCGACCTGGTGACGATGATGGTCGGAATGAAGCATCCCTACCATGGGGGACTCGACGCGCGGCTGGGGATCGAGTGGTGACCCGACCTCGGGACCGCTAGAGGGGCAGCGGGGGCGCTTCGGCCGCGTGGTGTCGCGCCCAGTGCAGGTCCTCGCGAGCATTGACGTTGACTCCGACCCACGGGTCGTCAAAGAGGAACGGTCGGCTCGGACCGGGCTCGCGGCTCGCGACGCGATTCACTCCGACGATCCGGCAGACTCCCGCGCTCCGAATCGGCTCCGGCCAGCGAAGGGCGGTCGTTCCGGGATTGATGGCCAGGCGTTCCGGGAGGAGACCGACCCAGTTGCCCCTGCGCCGATGAGTCGCGTGCCGGAATCGCTCGAGCGCTCCGAGGGGGAGGAACGGTAGATCCGCCGCGATCGTGTCGAATGGTGCGAGCCGCCGTGACAGGAACCGAACGTCGGCCGAGTACCCGTCGCCCGGCGTGCGGACCGTCGGGAGGCCGACGGCTCGGCAGTACGCTTCGGTGCGCGGAGTGTGCCGACTCACGGCCACGAACAGCTCGCGCTCCCCGCAGGCACGGAGGACGGTCGTGACCCGGTCCACGAGCGGTCGGCCCTGCACCGAGACGAGCGGTTTCTCTCGGCCGCGCATCGCCAGCCGCCTCCCGTGCCCGCCCGCCATGACCACCGTCACCATCCGAGTCCCCCGGGGGCGAGCCTTACCCTCCGGCGAACGCGATCACCGCGAAGAGCAGGAGCACGGCAAGGAGCGTCGTCTCGTGCGCGGCGCCTAGGGTGTCGCCCCCCAACCCGCCGAGCCGGGCCTCTGCGCCGAGCGTGAAGAGCACTCCGATCCCGACGCCGAGGGCCAGGCCGACCCCACCCAGGGCGCCTCCGAAGATTACGGCGAGCGCCGCACCGCTCGCGAGCGCGATGGCCACGTTGCGCCGCGTGGCGCTCGGGGCAAGGGAACGAGCGAGGGTCGATTCCGGAGAGGGTCGTCCGACCGCGAGCGCGGCCACCATCGCGCCATTGGCCGCGACGTCGGCGACGACGATGGCCAGCGCCCAACTCCAGGCATAGTGCGCGCCGAGGGGCAAGGTCAGTTGGTCCAGTACGGTGAGCTCGAACGGGAGGGGCCGGGTCAGTGGGAAGTGGGCGGCCGCGAGATAGAGACCGAGAACCACGAGACCGACCGCCACCACACCGCCCGTGCCGACATGCGGGTCTCGAAGGATTCTGGAACGGGCTTCCGGAGTTCCATTCGCGAGGGCCGCGTCGGCATAGTCCGCCAATCCATCGATGTGAAGCAGTCCCGTAATGCCGAAGTAGGTCGCCACGAACGCGAGGGCCGCGAGCCATCCGGGCAGCAACACGAACCACAGAGCCGAGAGCAGACCGATCACCCCACCGACGAGGGCCCCGGCCACCGGGAACCACGGCACCGCATCGATCCATCCGCCCGGGGCCGAGCCACCCACGGGAAGCCGGGAAAGGAACCGGACCAGGGCCCAAAATCCCACGAAGGGCTCCGAGCCACATGGGTAGAAAGGCCCGGTGGGTCCGCCGAAGAAAACCGGCCTCGGTGGCGCAGGGGCCTGTCGGCGCAGGCCTCGTCGCTCGGCGAAGGAGACCAAAGTAGCATGTACGGGCACGGCTCCCCCGGCCGGGATGCCCCGTTCCTGGCAGACCGCCGCCGGCCTGATCGCGTCGCCGAGCGCGGAGTCCGGTCAGGAGGCCCGGCGTCGTTGGAGGAACCTCACCAAGCCCGAGGGCAGTCTCGGTCGCCTCGAGGAGCTGGCCGAGCATCTTGCGCGGATCCGCGGGACGCCTCGACCGAAGTTCCGTACGAAGACCATCGCGGTGTTCGCGGCCGACCACGGTATCGCCGAGGAAGGCGTGTCGGCCTACCCCCGCAGCGTGACGGCGGCGATGGTCCAGAACTTTCAGCGGGGCGGGGCCGCGATCTCAGTCTTGGGCCGAGTGGTCGGGGCCGAGGTCTGGGTCGTCGACGTCGGGGTGGACTCTCCCCCCGAGACCGACCGGACGGGGTTCTTCGGGAGGAAGGTCGCACGCGGCACCCATAACTTCCGGCGCGAGCCCGCGATGTCGCGGGAAGAGGCGCTGCGGTCCGTCGATACGGGAGTCGATGTGGTGAACGATCTCTGTGATCGGGGCACGGAGCTGCTGGCGGTCGGCGACATGGGGATCGGGAACACCACGTCCGCGAGCGCGCTGCTTGCGGGGATGATCGGCGTTCCGGCGGTGCGCGTCACCGGTCGAGGAACGGGGGTGGATGACTCCGGGCTTGCCCGGAAACGGGCCGTGATCGAAGAAGCGAGAGAGCGGTACCAGCTCTCGCCGAACGATCCGTGGAGGGTCATGGAGTCCGTCGGCGGATTCGAGATCGCAGCGATGGCCGGAGCGTGCATCGCGGCGGCGGCCCGCCGGGTCCCCGTGGTCCTGGACGGATTCATCTCGACCACCGCCGCCGTGTGGGGGGTCGCGATCTGCCCTTCGGCACGAGACTACCTCATCGCATCCCACCGGTCGGTCGAGATCGGTCACCGCCTGGCGCTCCAGAGCCTGGGTCTCGAGCCGTACTTCGATCTCGCCCTGAGGCTGGGGGAAGGAACGGGGGCGGCGCTCCAGCTCTTGTGGTGCGACGCGGCCGTCCGGCTGCTGGACGAAATGGCCACCTTCGAGGAAGCGGAGGTGGCGCGCAAGTCGCTCCCGTAGGGCGGACCCACCCTACGCGTGCGCCCCGGCGCGCCGACACCGTCCGAGATACGCGTCGAGCACCCCTAGGAATCGCTGGGTCTCGGCCGGTCTTCGAACGGCGAACCGTATGTGACCCGGGAGCCCCATGGAGGTCAGTTCACGGACCCGAAACCCGCGCGCCCAGAGGAATGCGGCCACGCCGGCGGCGGATCCGACCGACACGGGGAAGTAGTTCGTCCGGGAGCGCGATCGCAGCCGGCGCCGCACGAGCTGAGCCGTGTGTCGGACTCGCGCAAGCGTTCGGGATTGCCACCCCGGTGCTTCCAACGCGAGAAGGACCAGATGGCGAGCCACGGGCCCGACACTCCAAGGCAGCAACTGGCTGCGCAAGGCGGCCAGCACCTCGGGGCTACCGACCGCGTGCCCCAAGGGGATTCCGGGGGTCCCGAGGACCTTCGACCAGGAGAACAGGGTGACGACATTGGGCCCGGCGTCGAGGCCGCGCGCGGGCCCGTCCAGAAACGGGCGATAGCTCTCGTCCACCGCCAGCAGGGCCCGCTGCCGTGTCACCCGCTCCACGAGAGGCGACAACCCGCGAGGCGACAGGAACTGGCCGTTGGGAGTCCCGGGGTTGGCGAGGACGACGAGGGCGCCCGGGGTGACTCGGTCCGCCATCTCCTCCGGAGAGAGCCACACGCCCGGCATCCCCACCGGACGGACTCGGCCGCCGACGGAGATCGCGACACGACGATACTCCTCGTAAGTGTACTGGGGCACGATCACGTCCCGTCGCGGTCCGAAGGCGGCGATCAGGCACCGGATCAGCTCCGAAGCGCTCCCCGCCACCAGTGCGTGCGACGCGTCGACCCCCTCCGCTTCGGCGATCCGCTCGGAGAGGACCGATTGCGTCCGATCCGGGTACGCCGCGACCTCCGAACGGGCCCGGGTCCATGCCTCGGCGAGAAAGGGCGGAGGTCCGTACGGGTTGGTCGAGAGCGACAGATCGACCCATCGGGCGCCGCCGGGAGTCCGCGCGGACCCCGGGGCCATGCCGCCGTGGGGCACGTCCGGGACGATCCGTGGATCGACCGCCGGTCGGGGAACCATGGGCTTCGACATCGGGACTCGCTCAGAGAAAGAAGGACCACCCGAAATAGACGAGTCCCCCCACGATGGCCACGCTGAGGAAGAGGCAGAGCACGCTCGCACGCTCTACGAGTCCGAGCGCGGTTCGGACGCGCTCGGGAGTCGGGAACTCCCATCCCTCCCCCACCACGTACACGCCCTCCTTCTCGAGTCGCACCCGGAGCACGCCGGAGATCGAACGGATCGTGCGCGGCACGCGGACGCCCGGCTGAAAGACCCGAATCTGGGGGCGGGACCCCCGACGGCCCGCGGCCAACTGCAGCATTCCGCCCGCCAGAGCGTCCGGCAGCAGATTGACCCACGTATCCACTCGCGCGGCCACGGCACCGACGTACCTCCAGTACCGATCCGGATGACCCAACAGCGCGTCCAGCGTGTTGATCGTTCGATAGCCCACCGCCCCCGGGAGGCCCAGCACCGCGAACGCGAGCAAGGGGCCGACGACGCTGTCGGTGGTGTTCTCGGCGGCCGACTCGAGCAACGCGGAGCAGAGCAGCCCCCGAGGCAGGTCGGACGTCGGCCGGTTCACGACCCGGGCCACCTGGATTCGCATGGTCTCCAGCGGCAGATCGAGCGGCCGGGCGCAGAATCGAACGAGCCCCCGGACCGCAAACAGAGACTTCAGCCAGAGGGTCGTAACGATCAGATAGGCAGCGGCGAGCAGCGTCACGGCGGCGGTTCCGGTGAGGACGCCCGTCGTATCTCGAGCACCTCCGCGGAGCAGCGCGAGTGCGCTCGGACCGAGAAGGAGCGTCAGCGCGAGCGCGATCGCAACCCCGGCCGCGACGAGCCCGAACCACAATCCGCCGCCGGCCATCGCTTCCCGGCGCGGGTCGTCTCGGCCGATCCGTCGCTCGGCCCAAAGGGCCGCGCGGCCGAGCACGACCGGCGGATACCACCGCTCCGCGAAGGAACCCTCGGGAGGGTCACCGATCGCCGCGTCGATCGCGAAGGCGATCAGCAGCGGGCCGATCGTGAGGACGAGAAGGGCCCCTCCGTTCAGAAGATCCTGCCTCCTCCCGGCCCCGCATCGCACCGAAGCGTCCTATCGGAGGGGAGGTGCCGCCCGACCGGGCCGGTGCTTCTGCTCCAACGAATGGATTTCCACCGGCAGTGCCGGTCGCTCGTTAGCGAGATGCGCCAGGAACCGTGACAGACCATCGTCCGTGAGCACGACGAGGGACGACACTCCCAACTGCGCGGCTTCGTGGGCGGCGGCCGCGACCCCGAAGCGAGTATAGGGCCGTCGGGTCGAGCGTTCGAGCAGGTGGGCGGCTTCGATACCCTCCGCCCCCAGGAACCTCGGCGACCGCCGACGGAGCAACCCCTTCAGCGGGCGCACAAAGCGGGCGGCACGGAATCCCTCGGTGGGCACGACCACGCAGAGGACGGTCGCAGGTTCCAACGGCACGATTCCCTCGAGTCGATCCACGTCGATCAGCTCCCCCGCTCGGGCGGGATGCGCCGCGACTCCCCGGGAGGCTCCCCCGCGTCCCGGCCGCGCGGTCAAGACTCCGTTCTCCATCGTCAGGACCACCGGCGATCCCGGTCGAATGGTCGCGCCGGCCACGGCCCGGCAGCGCTGAATGACGCGCAGGTGCGATAGGCGGGCATCGATATCGACCCGGAGGCTCGAGAACGAGTCGTGCAACGCGGCCACGCCCGCCACGGTCGGTCGGTAGACTCCCTCCACGAACTGGACCAACCCTTGCCGTGCCAGTTGCCGGTACACGTGGGAGGCAGCTTGGATCGTGACCCCCAGGGTCCGCGCGAGCGGGTCGAGGCGAGAATACGGGCGGCTCGCGATGGCGTCGAGAAACAACAATCGCGTCGCCTGACCGTGGGTCCGCAGACTCGCGAGCCCGGAAGGAATGAGCAGGGGTGGGCCCCTTCGGGGTGGCATCGTACCGCGGCCGCGGGAGAGTCGGGGCGAGGTGTAAGAGTTACCGGTCCGAGAAATCGGGCACACCGGGTCCCCGACGAGCGCCGACACGGGTCCCGGGCCTCGGGGTTCTCGGCGGGGCCGCGGGTCGTTGCCACGCGCACTGATCGGGGAGCCCACGAAGATCGTCGAGTCGAAGAACGTCCGGTCCGCCGTCGTCCGCGTCGTCTTCCCACCGTCGTTGACCCGGGTCGGGATAGCGAGACCAGAGGCCCCGGTAGAGCGCCGGAGAGACGCCGGCGGTCCGCGCGCCTTGCACGTCGGCATGCCAGCAGTCCCCCACATGCACCAGCCGGGAGGGTGGAACCTGCAATTGGGCCGCCGCGAAGCGGAACTGTTCGGGCGCCGGCTTCGCGCGGCCCGTATCGCACGAGGTGACGACCGTGTCGAACCGAGGACCCTCGCACCGGCGGAAGAACTCCTCCCACGTCGTGCCGGGTCGGGAACTATTGGTGAGG
>JASHQY010000083.1 GCA_030038885.1 Thermoplasmata archaeon
TTCGAGCACACCCAGGTGCGGCTCGCGGTCCTCGTCCAGAAGATGGTCGATGCGACGGTCGCGGGCATCCTCTTCACGCGGGACCCGAACACCGGCGAGAACCACATGATCGTCGAGGCCGGATGGGGTCTCGGCGAGGCGATCGTCGGCGGGGAGGTCACTCCGGACCACTACGTGATCGACGGAGCGAGCCAGAAGATCGTCCAGAAGCAGATCTCCGAGCAGAAGATCCGCATGGTCCGCGACGACGCGGGCGGCAACCGCCGCGAGCCGGTGCCCGCGGACGAGCGCAATGCCCAGAAGCTCTCCGACCACCGGATCTCCCGGCTGGTGTCGCTCGCGCGCCTGATCGAATCGCACTACCGCCGCCCGATGGACGTCGAGTGGTGCGGGGACCGCGAGGGGCTCTACATCCTCCAGGCTCGGCCCGTGACGACGATCCCGACCTCGACGGCGCCCGGGAGCGGCGGCGCGGCCGCCGGCACGGAGGGAGCCGGCGCCGGCGAGAAGCCGCTCGTTCGCGGCTTCGGGGCGAGCCCCGGCACCGCGAGCGGCGTCGCTCGGATCCTGAACGGTCCGGAGGAGCTGAGCAAGCTCAAGGCCGGCGAGATCCTCGTGACGGTCATGACGACGCCGGACATGGTGCCGGCGATGTCCCAGGCCGCCGCGATCGTGACCGACGAGGGCGGAATGACCTGCCACGCGGCGATCGTCTCCCGCGAGCTCGGGGTGCCGTGCGTCGTCGGAACGCGCGAGGCCACGAAGCTCATTTCGAACGGGATGGAGATCACGGTCGACGGGAAGACCGGCAACGTCTTCACCGGGATCGCGCTCCGACCCAAGGCCGCGGCCCCGGCGACGGAAGCCGCCGCGGCGCCGGCCTACGGTGGGAGCCACGAGGGCGCCCCGATCACCGCGACGAAGATCTACGTCAACGTCGGGGTCCCCGAGAAGGCGGAGGAGTTCGCCCGCCTGCCGGTGTCGGGCGTCGGCCTCTTGCGGATCGAGTTCATCTTCACCGCCCACGTCCGGGAGCACCCGCTCGCGCTCCTGAAGAAGGGCAAGAAGGACGAGCTGGTCAAGCGGCTCGCCGAGGGGATCGGGAAGGTCTGCCAGGCGTTCAATCCGCGCCCGGTGATCGTCCGGACGTCCGACTTCAAGACGAACGAGTACCGCGGGATGCCGGGCGGCGAGGAGTTCGAGCCGGTCGAGGACAACCCGATGATCGGCTGGCGCGGCTGCTCGCGCTACATCGCGCCCGTCTTCCGTCCCGCGTTCCTCTGCGAGCTCGAGGCGATCCACCGCGTCCGGACCGAGATGGGCCTCAAGAACGCGATGATCATGCTCCCGTTCGTCCGCAACACCTGGGAGCTCGAGGAGATCGGCGAGATGCTGCGCTCCGCCGGGCTCCGCCGCTCGCGCGACTTCCAACTCTACCTCATGGCCGAGGTCCCGTCGATCGTCTTCATGGCCCGGGAGTTCTCGAAGCACTGCGACGGCTTCTCGATCGGTTCGAACGACCTGACGCAGCTCGTGCTCGGGGCGGACCGGGACTCGGAGACCCTCGGTCGGATGGGGTACTTCGACGAGCGCGACCCGGCGGTCCAGCGGGCGATCCAGATGCTGATCGAGGGCGCCCACGCCGAGGGACGGACGGTCGGCATCTGCGGCCAGGGACCGAGCGTCTACCCGGAGTTCGCCGAGTTCCTCGTGCGGGAGGGGATCGACTCGATCTCGCTCAACGCGGACACGGTCCTCCCGACGATCCGCACGATCGCGTCGCTGGAGCAGCGCATGAAGCTCGCGAGCCTGCGCCGGCTCCCTTAGGGAGCCGCGCGTCCCGGAAGCTCCCGCGGCGGCCGCCACCGGGGAGGTCCGATCGGCCCCGGTGGGGGGATCGCGAGCTCGGCGTCGGCGGGCAGCTCGTACTCCCGGAACTCCCGCGCCGCACGGAACCCGAGCGACTCGAGCCTCCGGGTGAGCCGCGCCGAGTCGGCGAAGATCGAGGAGCGGACCCCTCCCTGCCGGGTCGCGCTCGCGGTCGCGAACCTCACGACGTCCGACGCCGCGCCCTGGCCCCGCGCGACTGGTCGCGTCGCGACCGCGTAGATCCCCGCGGTCGTCCGGTACCGGTAGACGAGCGCCGCCGAGACCGCGCTCCGCTCCTCGAACGCGAGCAGCGGGGAGAGCTGCTCGTGGGGGTTCGGGTGGCTCCAGGCGACCTCGAGCGCTGCGCGGAATTCGGGGCGCTCGCGCTCGGCCGTCCAGAAGGACGCGACCAGATCGACCTCCGACGGACGCGCGGGACGGACGTCCCTCGGACCCTGGGGCCGGGGAGCCGCCGTCGGGTCATCGAGCAGCAGGGCGAGCGGCGCCGGGCGCGGCCGGAAACCGAACCGCCGCAGCCCCGCGTCGAGGTGATCGGGCACCGGGACCGGCACGCGGAACGTCGGCCGGAGCGCGCGCTGGAAGTAGTGGTCGAGCGCGCGCTCGAAGAACGCCGTCTGCCGCTCGGGGCCGACGCCCAGCTCCTGCACGAAGTTGAACCGGGGCGCCGGGATGCGCTCGTGGGTCACGAGGCGGGCCCCGGCGACCTCGAGCGCGAACCCGCCGAGCGTGAG
>JASHQY010000084.1 GCA_030038885.1 Thermoplasmata archaeon
CTCCGAGCTCACCGAGCGGTCGAGGAGGTTGTGGGCCGCCACCGAAGCGCTCGCCGTTGGTCGGGGGGGGCATCGGCGCCGTGGCGCGAGCTACGGGGATCTCGCGCGCCACAATCTCTCGCGGTCTACGGGACGTACGCCTCGGTGAGCGCCTCGAGCCCGGGCGCGTCCGTCGTCCCGGTGGGGGTCGCACGCCCACGGCCCGGAAAGACCCGACGCTGGCCCGTGACCTCGAAGCCTTGGTCGAGCCCACCGCCGCCGGGAGGCCCCACTCCCCGGTCCGCTGGACCTCGCGCAGCACCCGATGGCTGGCGCGCGAATCACGAGAGATGGCTCATCCGGTCGGTCCCCATCTCGTGAGGAACTTGCTCCACGACTTGGGCTACAGCCTCCAGTTGAACCATAAGTCGCGCGAAGGTTCGTCCCACCCGGACCGCGATGCCCAGTTCCGGTACCTCCACGACCTAGTCGTCCGCCACCAGCGACGGCACCAGCCGGTCATCTCGGTGGACACCAAGAAGAAGGAGCTCGTCGGCGAGTTCAAGAACGGCGGTCGAGAGTGGCCACCCCGAGGGCATCCCGCGCCGGTCCGAGTCCACGACTTTCTCCCCCCGGACCTCGGAAAGGCGATCCCGTACGGGGTCTACGACTTGCAGCGGAATGAGGGGTGGGTCAGTGTTGGGATCGACCACGACACGGCCACCTTCGCGGCTCGGACGGTCCGCCGATGGTGGGAGGTCATGGGACGGTCGGCCTACCCGCGAGCGACCTCCCTCTTGGTTACCGCCGACTGTGGAGGCAGCAACGGGGCTCGTGTGCGGCTCTGGATGTGGGAGCTCCAACAGCTCGCCGACCGTACCGGGCTCACGCTCACCGTCTGCCACTTCCCTCCGGGGACGAGCAAGTGGAATAAGATCGAGCACCGACTATTCTCGCACATCGCGATGAACTGGCGGTGGAAGCCCCTGGTGAGCCTGGCGGTGATCGTGAGCCTGATCGGGTCGACCACGTTGAAGGCGGGTCTGTGGGTCCGGGCGGAGATCGACAAAGGGCGACATCCGGACGGGGTCAAGGTGACCGACGAACGGATGGCTCAGATCCGACTCGAGCCCCACGAGTTCCACGGCGACTGGAACTACACCATCCGACCGCACCGCAAGCAGCCGAATTGAATCAGTTATTCAGGCGCGACTTCTTAGCTTCCTCGAGAAAACGTAGGCAACTGAGGATGCATAAACACATTGGGACTCGCACTTTCAGGGAAAGCCACTGGAGGGACTTGAACCCCCGACCTGCTGATTACGAATCAGCTGCTCTGCCTGCTGAGCTACAGTGGCGCAGATCGCGGTACGACCGAGGGCGGCCTATAATGGTGCCGCCTTCTCGTCCGTACGGACGTCGTCGAGCGCGTCCGGGAGGCCGCGGACGAGGCCCGCGGTATCCTAGATCCCCAGCGCGATCCGCACGAGCCCGTCGTCGATCCCGGTGGCCTCGGATCGAACTCGGCTCCCTTGGGGCCCCGCTCTATCGGACCGGGGCCCGAGCTCATCCGCGGCTTCCGCCCGCGGGCGCGGTCGCGCCGGCCCTTAAGACCGCGAGGCGCGCCGGCGCGCGGATCTCGTCGAGGTAGCGGGCGACCGCGGGCGGCACGAGCGCGGTCCACTCCCGGTCCTCCGCGAGCCGCGCGCGCACGGTCGCGCCCTCGAACCGGGCGCGGTCGACGAGCGTCGGTCCCTCGACCGAGTACCCGCCCTCCTCGAACAGGAGCCGCGTCAACGGGTTGTTCGTGTAGACGCGCCCGAACGGGGGCACGAGCGACTCGACGTACCGGACCCAGAGCGCGTGGCGCTGGATGTCGGGGATCGGGATCGCGAGCACGCGGTCGACCCGGGCCTCCCCGAGCGCGCGGGAGATCATCTCGAGCCGCTCCCGGCTCGAGAACGGGTTCGTCCAGGTGTACGACTCCTGGGCGCTCCCGACGCCCAGGATCAGCTCGTCGTCCGGCCGCGCGGCCCGCAGCTCGCGCACGACCGCGAGATGGCCCTCATGGAACGGCTGGAACCGGCCGACCAACAGCCCGCGCACGGGGCGGCCGATATCACTCCGGGGTCAAATCTTCCACGTCGTCCAGGAACTCGTCGATGTGCGGACAGCGCGCCGTGAGGTAGTGCCGGCAGTGGGAGCAGTGCTTGTCGTCCCACGCCGGCAGGAGCTGGTGGTTGAACTGGTAGCACGGCCGGTTCGTGAAGCGGTCCTCGTCCGACTCGTCGTCGAGCTCGGCGGGTACCGGACGCGTCGGCGTGAGCGGCGCGTGCACCGGGGAACGGACGGGGCTCCTCACGACCCCGCCGGCCGTCCCGGAGGTGCGGGCGCCTTGGCGGCCGGCGGCGGAGGGGTCTCCTCCGGGTACCGGCTCGTCGCGTGGACCATCGCCGCGAGGCGCTCGAGCAGTGACTCCTTCTTCGACCCCTGGCCGACGAGCGCGTACTTGAGGACGTCCCGGAGCGTGGTGACCGGGATGACCTCGATCGCCCCGCGGTAGCGCGCCTCGAGCACGAGGTCGTCCATGTTGTCCTGGGGGATCAGCACCCGCTTGAGTCCGGAGTCCGCGGCGGCCTCGACCTTCGCGGTCACGCCGCCCACCGGGAGGACCTGCCCGCGCACGGAGAGCGAGCCGGTCATCGCGACCGTCTGGTCGACCGGCACGCCCTCGAGCGCGCTGATCACCGCGGTCGCGATCGAGACCGACGCGCTGTCGCCCTCGACCCCGTCGGACGTCCCGACGAACTGGATGTGGATGTCGAAGCGGGAGATGTCCTCGCCGGTGTACTTCTTGATCAGCGCGCTCACGTTCTGGACCGCCTCGCGCGCGATCTCCCCGAGCTTGCCGGTCGCGACCACGACGCCCCCGTCGCGCGTCTGCGCCGGGGTCACCTCCGCGACGATCGGGAGCACGATGCCGGAGAACTCGGCCATGCCGGTCTGGGCGTTGATCGCCGCGAGGCCGTTCACGATGCCGACCGCCGCCCCGTCGGTCGCGAACATCCGGTATTCCTTGCGCCGCTCGATGTAGCGGTCCGCGATCTGCTGCTCCAGCGAGCGGCTCGCCCGCTTCGCGCGGACGACCTGCTCGGCGTGGACCACCGGCAGCCCGTCCGAGAGCGCGATGTCGCCCGCGACCCGCACGAGCCCGCCGAGCTCGCGCAGCCGGAGCGTCAGCTGGCCGGAACGGCCCGAGCGCCGCTGCGCCTCCCGCACGACCTCGAGGACCGCGGCCGTGTCGAAGTGCGGGATCTTCTTGTCCTTCTGGATCTCCTGCGCGACGAACCGGACGAGCTTCATCCGGTTCTCGACGGTGTCGGGCATCGTCGTCTTGACGTAGAGCTCGTAGCCGTAGCCGCGGATCCGCGAGCGGAGCGCGGGGTGCATCGTCTGGACGCTGTCGATGTTCCCGGCCGCGACCAGCACGAAGTCGGACGGCACCGGCTCGGTCTTCACCATCGCGCCGGCGGAGCGCTCCGACTGGCCGACGATCGGGAACTTGCGCTCCTGGAGCGCGGTCAGGAGCGAGTGCTGGCTCTCGATCTTCAACAGGTTGATCTCGTCGATGAACAGGACCCCGCCGTTCGCCCGGTGGATCGCCCCGACCTCGACCCGGTCGTGCGGCGGGGTCTCGAGGCCCCCCGACTGGAACGGGTCGTGCTTCACGTCCCCGAGGAGCGCTCCCGCGTGCGCGCCGGTCGCGTCCACGAACGGCGGCCGGTCGTCCGGGGAATGGGAGACCAGGAGCTTCGCGACCCCGACCCCGGATTCGTTCCGTCCGCCGGAGAAGCGCACGACGGCGTAGATGATGAACACGATCAGGATGCCGAGCAGGAGCGCGGTCAGGTCCTTCGTCTCGACCACGATGTAGAGCGTGACCGCGAAGATCACGAGCGCGAGGACGATGAACAGGATCGTCCGCTGCTCCTTCTTCTGCGCCGCCTCGAGCTTCTGGGCCGCGACGATCTCCTTGCCCTTCCCCGCGGGGACGACCCGGATCTTCGGCTCGTTCGAGTCCTCGTTGTTCGGGTAGGCGAGGATGTCCTGGAGCTGCTCCTTCGGCAGGAAGTCGACCATCGCCCGGGCGAGCATGCTCTTGCCGGTCCCGGGCTCGCCGATCAGCATCATGTGCCGCTTCTGGGTCGCGGCCTTGCGCGCGACCTCGACGGCCTCGTCCTGGCCGATCACCTGGTCGAGCAGCCGCGGGGGCACCTCGATCTGGGCCGTGGACGCGAACGGTAGGGACTGGCCCCACACGTCGAGATCGGGCACCGGAGCCGGTTCGGAGGGGGTATTCGACGGTTTCTCCGCGCCTTCGGCCATGATGGCGCCCGGACCCGGTGCGTTCCGGGCCCCTCGCCGGGCCAACTATGCGGGGGTCTCTATAAATCGCTTAGGGGACGGGCGCGTAACCGGGCGCGTCCCGGGTCCCCTCCTCCCGCCGACCGACCGCGATTTCGGGAGCCCCCTGTTATCTATCGACCCGGGCTCCGGGGCCGGGATGCGTCCGTGACCGAGCGGCTCGACGGGCGACCGGTCGCCGAGTCGATCGACTCCGAGAGCCGGGCCGCGATCCGTGCCGGGGGCTCCGGAGGTCCCCCGGTCCTCGTGAGCGTGCACCGGGGGATCGACAGCCCGTTCCGCTTCTACCTGCGGCGGCAGGCCCGCGCGGCGGCCGCGGTCGGGGTGACGTTCCGGGACGAGGCGCTCGCGCCGACCGACGGACCCGCCCAGCTCGTCGAGCGGCTGCGCCGGCTCGACGACGATCCGTCGGTGCACGCGGTCCTGCTCGAGCATCCGCTGCCGTCCCCGTTCGACTTCGCGGACGCGATCGATCGGCTGCGGCCGGAGAAGGACGTCGACGGGGTCGGCGCGGTGAACCTGGGACGGCTGGTGGCCGAGCGGCCGACCCACGTCCCGGCCGTCGCCCGGGCGGCGATCGCGATCGCGCAGCACTACCGGGTCCCGCTCGACGGGGAGCGGGTCGCGGTGCTGGGCCGCTCGGCGACGGTCGGACGGCCGCTCGCGCTCTGCCTCGCGAGCCGGGCCCCGGGTCTGAACGCCACCGTCACGGTCGTCCACTCCCGCACCCGCGACCTCGCCCGGGCGATCGCCGGCAGCCGCACGATCTTCTCGTGCATGGGCCAGCCGGGGCGGCTCGACCGGTCGATCGTTCCCGAAGGGGCCTACGTCATCGACGTCGGACTCTCGAGCGTCCCCGATCCGCGCGCGCCCGGCGGTGCCCGAGCGGTCGGCGATGCCGATCCGGCCGCGCTCGACGGCTGGGCCGCCGGGCTCACGCCGGTCCCCGGGGGCGTGGGACCGGTGACGGTCGCCGAACTGATGGCCGGCGCGGTCCGGGCGCGCGACCTCCTGCGCGACGCGGGGGCGGCGCGGTGACCGAGCCCAAGGTCCGCACCGGCGCCCGAGCGTCCGACCGCCCGCCGCTCCACTGCAAGGACTGCCCGATGTGGTACGGCGCCGAGGACGACGGCTGGGGTCCGTGCTCGATCAAGCACCGCCGCGGGGACCGGCGCTACCTGACGTGGGGAGGGCACGCGTGCGACGAGGGCTACGTCCCGCCGACCGCCGCGCCGGTCTTGACCCGCGCGGACGAGTTGAGCGGGTTGCGCTCGACCTCGAGGGCGTCCTCGGTCGGGTACTCCTCGACCTCGAACGCCGGCCAGGGCAGGCGGCGCGCGACCCGGCGCAGGATCGCGGGGTCGAGCTCCACGCGGCGGCGGGCCGGATCGGCGAGGTAGTCGCCCGGGCCGAGCCGGGCGCGCCGCGCGACGCGGCGGCTCCAGTCGGCGAAGCCGCCGGGCGAGGTCGCCTCGACGACCCCGAGCACGACCGTTCCGTCCTCGGTCCGCTCGGCGAACGCGGGCGCGGTCCGCTCCGCCCGGCGCCGGAGCCGCTGCCGGAGCTGGACGCTGTCCTTGAAGCGCGAGGAGCAGTAGTGGATCGGCACCGAGAGGCGGAGCTCGCGCACGATCCGCTCGGCGACCGCCCGGCTCCCCCGGACGCCCCAGCCGTTCCACGGGTCGACCCGGTAGCCGCGCGCCCGGAGCGCGTCCTCGTTCGTCTCGGAGAACTCGAGCTCGTTCAGGTTGACGAAGTCGAGCCCGATCGCGTCGAGCGCGAGCAGGAGGCGCCGGAGCTCGGCCTCCTTCTCGGGCAGCACGGGGATCTCCACGCCGCGCCGGATCCCCCACGCGGGGGCGTCCTCGAGGACCGCGCGGTACGCCCCGCCGCTCCCGCTCAGCGCGCCCCAGAGGTAGTGGGGGATGTGGAGGCGGAACTCATCGAGTCCCGCCGCGGCGAGCCGGCGCAGCTTCTCCGGGTTCGGCTCGTGGGTGTAGAGGTGGATGTGGTGGTCGGGCCCGAACTCCCGCTTGAGGAGGCGCACGTAGTGCTCGACGCGATCGACGACCCCGAGCGGATCGCCGCCGGTGATGCCGGTCCCCCCGGCTCCGATCGCGCGCGCCTCGGCGATCACGTCCGCGTCCGACGTCACCCGCCGCTCGTTGGCGTAGATCACGTCCTGCTGGTTGCGGTTCGGCGAGACCGGGCAGTAGAAGCAGCGGAAGCGGCAGAGGCCGGTCACGAAGAGGACCATCTTGCGGCCCTCCTGGCACTGGACGCACGCGGGCGAGAGCTCGCCGCGCACGCTCGAGGCCATCGGCAACAGGTGGAGGCCTCCGGAGTCCATGGGACGCGTCCGAGGCCCCGCTGTCGGTAAAAGCGTTGCCGGCGGCACGCGCCCGCGCCGGAGGCGACCGCGGTACCGGCGCGGGGCGGGCACCGCGCGTCCGTCGAGGCGCCCCGGGCGGCCGGTGGAGCGGCGGAGCCTTCGACCGGGAGTCCCTCGGGTCCGGCGGGGGTTCGCCTCCTTCCGGTGGTGGCCGGACGCCACCAAGTGAGACCGAGGAACGGTCGGGGCGCAGGTTCAAATCCCCCGCCCGGCTGGCCGCGGCGGACCCCGGAGGGACTTCGCGATGGAGATGCAACCCGGCCAGATGGCGTACGACCGAGCGAGCACCGTCTTCTCTCCCGATGGCCGCCTGTTCCAGGTGGAGTACGCGCTGCAGGCGATCCAGATGGGTGGGACCGCGGTCGCGGTCACGTTCGATACGGGGATCGTGTTCGTCGCGTTCCGGAACCTTCCGGTGAGCTCGCTCGCGGACGCGGGGTCGGTCGAGAAGAGCTTCGCGATCGACAGCGGGCTCGGCTGCGTGACCGCCGGGCTGATCGCGGACTCGCGGGTCCTCGTCGAGTTCCTCCGGGTCGAGGCCCAGCGCCACCGGCTGACGTTCGGCGAACCCGCGCCGTACACCGTGCTCGGCCACGCGCTCGGGACCCTGCTCCAGCAGTTCACGCAGTTCGGCGGGACGCGCCCGTTCGCGGTCTCGCTCCTGCTCGGCGGGTTCAACGGACGGACCCCGGGGCTCGTCGAGCTCGACCCGAGCGGCGCGACGATCGGCTGGCGCGCGTACGCGATCGGACGGAACCGGCGCGCGGTCGCCGACTACCTCGAGGAGAAGGTCACCGACCGGCTCGACGAGGACGCCGCGTTCAAGCTCGCGGTGCAGGCCGTCGCCGAGGGCTCGCCGACGCCGTTCCAGCCCGAGGCGCTCGACGCCGCGATCCTCGAACCCGAGAGCGAGCTGCGCCGGCTCCCGTCGGCCGAGGTCGCCCGACGGGTCCAGGGGCTCTCGTTCATCGGGACGCCCGAGCGCAAGTCGAACGGCCGCTAGGCCGCGTCCGCCCGGGGGGGGCCGGGCGGGGCGGGATCCGCCCCCGCGTCGGCGTGCGCGAACTCCTCGCGCAGGCGCATCCGGCGTCGGGTCCGGTGGTACGTCACCGCGAACCGGTGCGCCTCGTCCCGGACCGCGCGCAGAAGCAGCATCGGCGGCGAGTTCGGGTTCGGCCGGAGCGGGGTCGTGCGGTCGGGGACGTAGACCTCCTCCTCCCGCTTCGCGAGGCCGATCGTCGGGATCCGGTCGGTGAGCCCGAGCTCGGCGAGCGACGCGAGCGCCGCGGAGAGCTGCCCCGCACCGCCGTCGATCAGCAGGAGGTCGGGGAGCGGCTCCGACTCCTGAAGCTGCCGGGCGTAGCGACGCCGGACGACCTCGGCGATCATCGCGAAGTCGTTCGTCCCCGGCACCCCGCGGATGCGGAACCGGCGGTACTCGGAGCGCTTCGGCAGGCCGCGCTCGAACACGACCAGTGATCCCACCGCCTCGCTCCCCTGGAAGATCGAGATGTCGGTCCCCTCGATGCGGTTCGGGATCGTCGGGAGGACGAGCAGGTTCTGGAGCGCGAGGAGCACCTCGCGCGGCGCCGCCCGGGGCGCGACCTGGTCGACCGTCGCCCGGGCGAGCCGCTCGGCGAGCCGTCCGAGCGCCGCGTAGCGGCCGGTCGGACGGAACTGCACCTCGACGCCCCGCGCGCCGAACAGTTCGTCGAGCGTCGCGTCGATCCCGGCCGGCCGCGCCCCGACGACGTAGATCCGCTCGGGGAGCTCGAGCCGCCCCCCGTAGTACTGCGAGAGGAACTGGCGCAGGACCTCGCCCGGGTCCGGCATGTCGTCCGCCGGGACCGTGACGAGGTGCGGCTCGGTCGCGCGGACCTCGCCCTCCTCGACGCGCAGGAGGCCGACCGCGACCCGCAGGCTCGCGGCCTCGATCGGGAACGCGAGCGCGAGCACGTCGGCGCGGGCCGAGCCCCGCCCGATCACCGACTGCCGCTCCGCGAGCGCCCCGAGCCCCTGGAGCGCGTCCCGCAGGAGCGCGGCGCGCTCGAACTCCTGCCGGGCCGCCGCCCCCCGCATCTCCGCCTCGACCTCGGTGCGCACGAGCGGCGCCTCGCCGCGGAGGATCGCGACCGCCCGGTCGATCCGCCCGCGGTACTCCTCCCGGCCGATCGCGCCGATGCAGGGCGCGCTGCAGACCTTCAGGTGGTAGTAGAGGCACGCCTGCTTCGGCAGGCGGACGCACCGCCGCAGCTGGAAGAGGTCGCCGAGCAGCCGCTCGACGCCCCGCGCCTCGCGCGCGCTCGTGTACGGGCCGAACAGGAGCATCCCCGGGCGGCGGCGCGGCCGCCGCACGAGCACGATCCGGGGGAACTCGTCGTCCCCGGTGACCGCGAGGTACGGGTAGCTCCGGTCGTCCTTCAGGAGGACGTTGAACGGCGGCTGATACTGCTTCACGAGGCTCGCTTCGAGGAGGAGGGCCTCGCGCTCGGTCGCGGTCGGGACGAACTCGACGCTCGCGCTCTGGGCGAGGATCGTGCCGTCCTTCTCGATGCGGGCGCGCAGGTGGTCGAGCACGCGGCGCCGCAGGCTGCGGGACTTCCCGACGTAGACGACCTCGCCCCGCGCGGACCGGAAGAGGTACACCCCCGGGGCGTCGGGCCCCCGGCGGAACCCCTCGCCGGTCGCCGCGGCGAGCTGGCTCGCGGGAACGAACGCGGGCAGCGCGACCGGGCGCTCGTCGCTCATCGGCGCGCCGCGCGCACGACCGGCACCGGGGCCCCGAGCGCCGGACGGAGGAATCGGCCGGTGTACGACCCGGGATGCCGCGCGACGTCCTCGGGGGTCCCGGCGACCACGACGTGGCCGCCCGCGCCGCCGCCCTCGGGCCCGAGGTCGATCAGCCAGTCCGCCGACTTGAGGACGTCCGTGTTGTGCTCGATCACGACCACGGTGTTCCCGCCCGATCGCAGGCGGAACAGGACCGAGAGGAGGCGCTCGACGTCGGCGAAGTGCAGCCCGGTGGTCGGTTCGTCGAGCAGGTAGAGCGATTTGCCGGTCGGGGGCTTCGAGAGCTCGTAGGCGATCTTGATCCGCTGGGCCTCGCCGCCGGAGAGCGTGGTCGCGCTCTGCCCGAGGCGCACGTACCCGAGCCCGACCTCGGCGAGCAGGCGGAGCCGGCTCTCGATCCGGCGGTGGTGCGCGAAGAACGGCAGCGCCTCGTCGACCGTCATCGCGAGGACGTCCGCGATCGTCTTGCCCTTGAACGTCACCTCGAGCGTCTCGGCGTTGAACCGCTGGCCGCCGCACTCCTCGCACGCCACGTAGACGTCGGGCAGGAAGTGCATCTCGTAGCGGAGGACGCCGTCGCCCTCGCACGCCTCGCAGCGCCCGCCGGCGACGTTGAAGCTGAACCGGCCCGGAGCGAACCCGCGCGCCTTCGCCTCGGGCAGGCTCGCGAACAGTTCGCGGATCGGGGTCATGACGCCGGTGTACGTCGCGGGGTTGCTGCGCGGCGTCCGACCGATCGGCGACTGGTCGATCAGGAGGACCCGGTCGATCTCGTCGATCCCCTCGATGTAGTCGTGGCGCCCCGGCGCGTCGCGGCCGAGCCCCAGGTGGCGGCGGACCGCCTTGTAGAGGATCTCCTCGAGGACGGTCGATTTCCCGCTGCCCGAGACCCCCGAGAGCGCGACGAACAGGCCGAGCGGGATCCGCACGTCCTCGCCCTTCAGGTTGTGCTCGCGGGGTCCGTGGATCGTGAGGTACCGGCCCGCGGGGGGGGCCCGGTGCTCGGGGACCGCGATCGCCCGCCGCCCACCGAGGAACTCGGCGGTGAGCGAGCGCGGCGTCCCTGCGATCCGGTCGGGGGGCCCCGAGTAGAGGATCTCGCCGCCGTTCACCCCGGCGCCGGGCCCGAGGTCGACGAGCCAGTCGGAAGCGCGCATCGTCATCTCGTCGTGCTCGACGACGAGCAGCGTGTTCCCGAGGTCGCGCAGGGTCTTCAGGGTCGCGAGCAGGCGCGCGTGGTCCCGGGGATGGAGGCCGATCGACGGCTCGTCGAGGATGTACAGCACGCCGACGAGCCCCGAGCCGATCTGGGTCGCGAGCGCGATTCGCTCCGCCTCCCCGCCCGAGAGCGTGCCCGAGGCCCGGTCGAGCGTGAGGTACGTCAGGCCGACGTTCTCGAGGAAGCCGAGCCGGGCGCGGATCTCCTTGACGACCTGCCCCACGATCTGCTCGTCCCGCTCGGCGAGCGTGAGCCGCCGGAACATCGCCGCCGCGTCGGCGACCGTCATCGCGGCGACGTCCGCGATCGACCGGCCCTCGACCGTGACCGCGAGGCTCGCCGGCTTGAGCCGCCGTCCGCCGCAGGCCCGGCAGGGGACGAACGAGAGGAAGCCGAGGTAGTACTCCTTCGCGCCCTCGCTCTTCGTCGCCTTCCAGCGCCGCTCGACCGCCGCGACGAGGCCCTCGCGGAGCCACCCCGAACCCCACCAGTGGCCCGGGCCGCGGATCGTCCAGCCGAGGCTCTTGTCGGAGCCGTACATCAGCGCCTTCCACCCCTTCTCCGAGAGCTCGCGCACCGGCCGGTGCGGCCGATACCCGAACAGCTCGCCGAAGAGCGCGAGCCCGCGGCTGTCCGGCGTGAGCCCCCAGACCGCGATCGCCTTGCCGAGCGGCTTGTCCTTGTCGGGGACGATCCGGTCCGGGTCCGCGTGCAGCGTCGCCCCGATCCCGAGGCACTCGGGACAGGCGCCGAACGGATTGTTGAACGAGAACATCCGTGGCGTGAGCTCCTCGATCGAGAACCCGCACTCCGGGCAGGCCCGGCGGCTGGAGAACGTCTCGCGCGCGCCGCCCGGCCGACGCAGGATCACGAGCCCGTCGGCGAGGTCGCGCGCGAGGGCGATCGCCTCGGCGAGGCGGGTCGCCTCGGAGGGCCCGACGTCGAAGCTGTCGACCACGACCTCGATCGAGTGCTTCTTGTTCTTCTCGAGGCGGACCTCGGGTCCCGGGAGCCGCACCTCGACGCCGTCCAGGACGAAGCGACGGTGCCCGGCCTTGCGCAGCCGTTCGAGCACGTCCTTGTGTTCGCCCTTCATCGCGCGGACGACCGGAGCGATCACGTCGACCCGCTCGCCGGTCGCGCGCGCGGTGATCGCGTCCGCGATCCGGTCGACCGACTGCGAGGCGATCTCGTGGCCGTCGTGCGGGCAGTGGGGCACGCCGATGCGGGCGAAGAGGAGCCGCAGGTAGTCGTAGAGCTCGGTCACGGTCCCGACCGTGGAGCGCGGGTTGCGGCTGCCCGCGCGCTGCTCGATCGCGATCGCCGGCGAGAGCCCGTCGATCGAATCGACGTCCGGCTTGTCCATCTGGCCGAGGAACTGGCGGGCGTACGAGGACAGGCTCTCGATGTACCGGCGCTGGCCCTCGGCGTAGAGCGTGTCGAACGCGAGCGAGGACTTCCCGGAGCCGCTGACCCCGGTGATCACGATGAACTTGCCGCGCGGCAGATCGAGCGTGACGTCCTTCAGGTTGTGCTGACGCGCGCCGCGGATGCGGATCGCCTCGGACGGTTCGGGCACGGTCGCCTCCGGGCCTACGGCGGGAGCAGCGCGGCGACCGTCGCGCTCAGGCGGTCGAGCACGTGCGCCTGGACCCGCCGCCCGAGCTCGGCGGAGGCCGGCCGCGTGTCGCCCATCACGCTCTCGGGCCACTCGGCCTCGGTCCCGGCGCCGGGCAGGAACGGGCTGCGCCGGTTCTCGACGACCGGCCGCTCGGGTCCGACGGTCGCCGGCGCCAGCGCGAGGACGCGCGACGTTTCGAGGAGACCGGCGTGGCCGTCGGTGGCGGGCGCGTCGCGGCCGCGCAGCTCGTAGACGAAGTCGTAGTCCGACAGGACGGCCACCCGGACGCCGGGATGCGAGCGCATCGCGTCGTCCGCCGCCTCGCGCAGGGCGGCCATGTGGCCGCGCTCCGCGTGCCCCGACAGGACGAGGATCCGGCGGACCCCCGAGCGCGCGAGCTCCGAGAGCACGCCCGCGACGTGGTCCTCGAGCTGGGCGATCGAGAGCGAGACGGTCCCCGGGAATCGGCGCGCCCCCGGCGCGGAGCCGTACGGGACCGTCGGCGCGATCAGCGCGTCCACGCGGTCGGCGAGCGCCGCCGCGGTCGCCTCGGCCTGGATCTGGTCGGCGCCCAGCGGGAGGTGGGGGCCATGGGCCTCGAGCGCACCGACCGGCAGGATCACGAGCGGGTTCTTCGCGAGCTGCCGCTCGAACGACCGGGAGTCGAGCTCCGCGAGCCGACGGGACGCGCTCACGGGAGGAACGACCGGGGCGGCGTATTTAACCCGGGCCGGGAGGTCGAGGAACGGGCGACGCCCGGCGGGCGCGACCGCCGACCTCTTGGCCGTGGACAGTGTGCCCACCGGTTTCGCCGCGCGCTACGGCGGTGTCGGCGTGGCCCCGGACGCCGGCGTCGGCGGCGCCGCCGGCGGTTCGGCGCTCTTCGCCGTCCGGCGCTTCCGCCGGGCGGGCGGAGCGCTCGCCGAGGACGCGGCCGCCCGGGACCGGCGCGGG
>JASHQY010000085.1 GCA_030038885.1 Thermoplasmata archaeon
CGCCGCGAGGAGCTCGAGCGGCCCGGCCCGCGCGAGGCGGGCGATCGTCGCGTGCTCGGCGGCGAGGACCCGCGCGACCTCGGGCCCGGCCGGGCGGATCCAGGCGGGCACGGTCGCCCCGAGCGGCACCTGCTCGTCGGCGCGCAGGTTCCGTAGCCACCGGACCGCTTCGAGGACCGTCTCCATCTCGAGCTCCGCGCTCGGGTCCGCGGGGGCCTCGTCGGGGCGGGGGGCGGGCGCGGTCGCGAGGAGGTCGCCGGCGTGCGGCAGCGCGTGCCAGAGCTCCTCGGTGAGGTGCGGAACGAACGGGTGCAGCTGGCGGAGGGTCCGCTCGACTACGAAGAGGAGCGTCGCCCGGGCGTCCCGCTGCGCCGGGTCGCCGCGGCGGCCGGCGAGCGCCTCCTTCGCGATCTCGACGTACCGGTCCGCGAGGTCGTGCCAGACGAAGCGGTGGAGCGCGGACGCGGCGCGGGTCGGCTCGAACTCGGCCAGCGCGCTCTCGACCTCGGCGGCGACGCGCCGGTACCGTGCGAGGATCCAGCGGTGCTCGAGCGCGGCGCCGGCCGGGAGGTCCGGGGGTCCCGCGACCGGACCCGTGCCGGGGGCGACGTGGCCCGACGCGAACCGCACGAGGTTCCAGAGCTTCGTGAGGAAGCGCTGCGCCCCGTCGAGCGCCGGCCGGCCGAACGGCCCGTCCTCGGTCGTCGGGTTCGGGAAGACCAGCGCGAAGCGGAGCGCATCCGCTCCGTGCGCGGCGATCACGTCGAGCGGGTCCGGTGAGTTCCCGAGGTGCTTCGACATGCGGCGCCCGCGCTCGTCGAGGAGCATCCCGGTGAAGTACACGTCGGAGAACGGCACCGCGCCGGTGAACCGGACGCCGGCCATCATCATCCGCGCGACCCAGAAGAACATGATGTCGCGGCCCGTGACGAGCACCCGGGTCGGGTAGTACGCGGCGAGGTCCGCGGTCCGTTCGGGCCACCCCAGCGCGGCGAACGGCCAGAGCCAGGACGTGAACCACGTGTCGAGCACGTCCGGGTCGGGGGTGAGCTCGGTCGCGCCGCAGTGGGCGCAGCGGGTCGGGGGCTCGACCTCGACCGTCTCCTTGCCGCACGCGCGGCAGCGGTCGACCGGGATGCGGTGCCCCCAGACCACCTGGCGGGAGACGCACCAATCCTCGATCCCCTCCATCCACCGGAAGAAGGTGAGCGTCCAGCGCTCGGGGTGGATGCGGATCTGCCCGGACCGGACCGCGGCGACCGCCGGGCCGGCGAGGGGAGCCATCCGCACGAACCACTGGGTCGAGAGCCGGGGCTCGACGACCGCGTCCGACCGCTCGGACCGCCCGACCGAGTGCCGGTACGGCTCCTGCCGGACGAGGAGGCCCTCGCGCGCGAGCTCCTCGACGATCCGCGCGCGTCCGGCCTCGCGGTCGAGGCCGTGGAACCGCGCCGGCACCGCCGGGCCGGTGAGGCGGGCGGACGCGTCGAAGATCTCGACCGCCTCCGCGAGGTCCGGATGGCGGGACGCGATCTCGCGGTCGATCGGATCGTGGCGGGGCGTGATCTTGAGGGCCCCGCCCCCGAACGTCGGATCGACCGCCGGGTCGGCGATCACCGGCACCCTCCGATGGCTCACCGGCACGATCACGAACCGTCCGATCGCGTCCGCGTACCGGGCGTCGTCCGGGTGCACCGCGACCGCGACATCCCCGAAGACGGTCTCGGGGCGGACGGTCGCGACCTCGAGGCCGCCGGGGGCCCCGTCCGCCCACGCGTAGCGCAGGTAGCAGAGGGTCGTCGCCTCCTCCGTGTGGACGACCTCGAGGTCGGAGATCGCGGTCCGGAGCCGGGGGTCCCAGTTGACCATCCGCTCGCCGCGGTACACGAGGCCGTCCCGGTAGAGCGCGACGAACGCGGTCCGCGTCGCGCGCACGCTCGCCGGGTCCATCGTGTACCGGTACCGGGTCCAGTCGACGGAGAACCCGCCGGCCCGGGTCTGCTCCCCGATCCGGCGCTCGTGCTCCGCGCGCCACCGCTCGACCTCCGCGATCGCGGCCTCGGGGGGAAGCTCCTCGAGGCGCACCCCCTGCTTCGCGAGGCGGCGGCGGACCTCGACCTGGGTCGCGAGGCCCGCGTGGTCGAGGCCCGGCACCCAGAGCGTGGGGACCCCCTCGGCCCGGTGGTGCCGGACGAGGAGGTCCATCACGGTGTCGCCGAGCATGTGGCCCATCGTCAGGACGCCGGTGACGTTCGGGGGGGGAAGGATCAGCGAGTACGTCGGCGGCGACGGGGCGTCGGGGGCGCGGAACGCCGCGGCGCGCTCCCAGGCCGCCTGCCACTTCGCCTCGAGCTCCCGCGGCTCGAAGCGCGTCGGGAGCGTCGCGCCGCTCACCCGGTCCTCCCGTCGCGGCGGCCGAGCGCGAACGGAGCGCAGATCGCGAGCTCCCCGAGGGCGAACAGTCCCATGGCCGCGAGCGCGGTCTCCGGGGCCGCCGCACCGAGCAGCCGGAACGCGACGAGCGGCCCGCCCGCGACCACGAGCCCCGGGACCGCGATGATCGCAGCGTACCACCCGCCCGAGTAGAGGTTGACGATCGGCAGGCCCCGCGCGCGGGCGCGACGGAACAGGAGGCCGAGCTCGAGGAGCGCGGCGGCGAGGACCGCCGGGAACTCCGCGAGCACGAACGCGACGAACAGCGCCGGCTGGAACACGCGGACGAGGGTGAGCCCGAGGACGACGCCGGCCGCGATCAGGTAGATCCCGGCGACGAGCGCGACCTTCCCGGTGAGGATCGACCGGTCGGTGATCGGGAGCGTCCGGCCGTACGCGTACGCGATCACCTCGATCGCGAAGAAGGCGGGGCCGAAGAAGGTTGCGAGCAGCGCGGCCGTCGCGACCGCCGCCAGCGCGAGTCCGAGCGCCGCCGACGAGCCGGGGCCGGTGACGAACGTGAACAGGCCGATCGCGACCGCCTCGAGGATCGGGAAGATCACGAGGAACGCGTAGCCCGGCATCCGGCTCGCGATCCGCAGGTCCTTCGTGAGGACCGCCCGGGCCGGTCCCCTCGGGCGCAGGACGAAGCGGGCCGGCGGGGCGTCCGCGGGAGCGAGGACCGGGGCGAGCCCGGTCCGGCGCACCGACGCCATCAGCCAGACGACCGCCCAGGCGGTCAGCACGACGTAGACCGCGGCCGCGGCGCTCAGCACCGCGCGCCCGGTCGCGTCGAGCGCGAACGCGGCGGTCCCGTGCACGGCAATCGCCGGAAGGATCGCGAGCGTGATCGGGAACACCGAGAGCACGAGGTCGCTCCCGAGCGACGGGCCTCCGCCCAGCGTGCGGCCGACGATCGCGAGGAAGCCGGGGGCGGCGATCACGAGGCCGAACATCGCGAACGCGGGGAGCACCCAGAGCACGAGGTAGGCCCACCGAACGAGCGTGCGGCCGCCGCCGCCCCGCGCGCCCTGCACGCGCCGGACGAAGAACCGCCCGGTCCAGAGCGCGAGCGCGAGCGCGAAGCCGACCGCGGCG
Organism: Thermoplasmata archaeon; assembly: GCA_030038885.1. Lineage (GTDB taxonomy): Archaea > Thermoplasmatota > Thermoplasmata > Lutacidiplasmatales > UBA184 > Lutacidiplasma. The sequence goes on from JASHQY010000085.1 coordinate 3,532, forward strand.
AACGCGCCGGGAACGATGGCCAACCCCGCGGCCGCCCCGAGGCTGGCCGCGACGAAGAGCGGCGTCGTCACGAGGACCATCGCGGCCGGCAGGTCGAACAGCCGCAGGTAGAGCAGGCCGGCGACCCGGCCGAGGGTCCGCTCGTCGATCGGCAGGGGCTCGAGGACCGGCAGGACGCCGGACGCGAGCAGGGTCGGGATCACCTGGAGGCCGGTCCACCACAGGAACGCGACCTCGATCGCGAGCAGCCCGGTCAGCACCCCCATCTGGAAGACCCCGGTCGGCACGACGACCCCGAAGAACGGCGTCGCGACGATCCGGGCGGAGACCTCGAGCAGCGCGCACGCGCCGGCGACCAGGAGGCCGAGCACCGCGGCGACGAGCACCTTGCTCTGGACCACCCGGCGCCGCGCCCGCCGCACCATCTGGAGGGGGGGCCCCGCCGGCGGGAGGTTGCCCTGGCGGAACGCGTAGATCGCCTGGAGCGAGAGCTCCGAGAACGCGACGCTGCTGATCCGCCAGGCCTCCCGCCAGCCCATCCTACCGGCCCTCGAGCGCGCGGACCGCCGTGTCGAGCCCCTCGCCCTCCCGGGTCAGGCGGAGGAACACCTCCTCGAGGGTCGCGTCCCCGGCGTCGCTGCGTCCCCGGAGCGCGGCGAGCGTCCCTTCGGCCCGCAGCACCCCCCGGTCGAGGATGCCGACCCGGTGGCAGAGCTGCTGGGCGATCTCCATCGTGTGGGTCGAGAACAGGACGCCCCGTCCGCTCGTCGCGACGTAGCGGGCGAGCAGGTCCTTCATGATCCGGACCGAGCGCGGGTCGAGGCTGTTCAACGGCTCGTCGAGCACCAGCAGCGGCGGCTGGTGGAGGAGCGCGGCGACGATCAGCACCTTCTGCCGCGTCCCGTTCGAGAGCGACGCGATCGGCTCCTCGAACTCCCCCTCGAGGCGGAACGCCGCGGCGTAGTTCCGGGCGCGCTCGGAGGAGGTCCCGGGGTCGAGCCGGCGGACGCTCGCGACGAACTCGAGGAACTCGCGGGGCGTCAGGGCCTCGTAGAGCAGCGACGTCTCGGGCACGTAGCCGAGCCGCTCCTTGGTCCCGAGGCCGTCCGTGGCCGGGTCGAGGCCGAAAACCCGCAGGCGACCGTGCGCCGGCGGCACGAGGCCGACGATCGCCTTGATCGTGCTCGATTTCCCGGCACCGTTCGACCCGAGGAGGCCGTAGATCTCGCCGGGACGCACCGAGAACGACAGGCGATCGACCGCGAGGTGCTCGCCGTAGGCGACCGACAGCTCCTCGACGACCAGCGGCACCGGGTCCGGGCCGTACGGAGGGGCTGCCACGGCTCTCCTACGGTCGGCGCCGGAGTATAAGTCGCGTGGCGCGCGTCCCGCGTCAGCGCGGGCGGACCAGCGGAAAGAGGATCACGTCCTTGATCGACGCGGTGCCGGTGAGGCCCATGATGACCCGGTCGACCCCGACGCCGATCCCGGTCGCCGGCGGCATCCCGTGCCGGAGCGCGCGGACGAAATCCGCATCGTAGGCGTACGCGTCGCCGCCCGGGCCCCCGAGCTGCTCGCGGAACCGGCGTTCCTGCTCGTCCGGGTCGTTGAGCTCGGTGTACGCGTTGCCCAATTCGAAGCCCCGGTAGAACATCTCGAACCGCTCGACCCGGCCCGGCTTGCTCCGGTGGCGCTTCGCGAGGGGCGTGGTGACCGACGGATGGTCGACCACGAACGTGAGCCGCTCGAGATGGGGCTCGACGTAGTGCTCGAACAGCTTGTCGAGGAAGACCCCGGGGCCCGAGCGGTCCGGGACCGTCGATCCGATCCCCCGCGCGAGCTCCCGCAGCTCGTCGACCCCCTTCGCGAGGAGGTCCCGGATCCCGCTGCGCCGCTCGAGCTCGTCGACGAAGTCGACCGTCGCGAACGGGGGCGTGAAGTCCCGCGCCGCCTGCTGGGCGGCCGCCGAGTCCGGCAGGAGCGGGCGCACCCGCTCGGCGAGGTGGCCGAAGAGGCCCTCGACGAGGCGCCGCATGTCGTGGTAGTCGGCGTAGGCCCAGTAGGCCTCGAGCTCGGTGAACTCGGGCGAGTGGGTCGTGTCCATGTCCTCGTTGCGGAACGCCCGGCCGAGCTCGTAGACCCGCTCGAGCCCGCCGACCAGGAGCCGCTTCAGCGGGAGCTCGAGCGAGATCCGCAGCGGCACGTCCGCGTCGAGGTACCGGGAATGGGTCACGAACGGGGTCGCGGCCGCGCCGCCCGCCACCGGGAGGAGGACCGGGGTCTCGACCTCGAGGAACTGCGCGGCGTCGAGGTACTGCCGCATCTCGCGGACGAGCTGCGAGCGGGCCCGGAACAGCGCGCGCGTCTCGGGGGACGCGAGGAGGTCGAGGTACCGTCGCCGAAGGCGCTCCTCGACGTCCTGCAGGCCGTGGAACTTCTCGGGCGGCGGAGCGATCGCCTTCGCGAGGAGCGTGATCGCCCGCACGTGGACGGACGGCTCGCCCCGCTTCGAGACCGCGGGAACGCCGTCCGCGCCGACGATGTCGCCGGGGTCGAGGTCGCGCAGCCACCGTTCGAACTCGCCCGCGTCCATCGAGTCGGCCCGCAGGAGGAGCTGGATCGTGCCGGCCCGGTCCTCGAGGTCGCCGAACGCGGTCTTCCCGTGGACGCGGAACGCCTTCAGGCGTCCGGCGACCCGGACCGGCTCGCCCGGCGCCTCCTCGCCGGGCGCGAGGGTCGAGCACCGGAGGCGGACGTCGTCGCTCGGGACCCGGCCGACGAACGACCAGGGGTACGGTTCCCGCCCCTCGCCGCGCAGGCGCTCGGCCTTCGCGCGCCGCTCACGTTCGAGCGGGGTCTCGTCGTCGGTCACGGCACCGAAAGGGGCAGGCCGGGGGAGGGACGCGGGACGAAAAGCCCTTCGCGCTACGCCGCCAGGCCCTCGAGCGCCAGGCGCTCGATCCCGCCCGGCCGGATGAGCGCGAGGTGCTCCGGGACCGCCGGGTCCTTGCCCGCGGCGCGGGCGGGCTCGTGGAGCACGAGGAACGTGCCGAGGAAGAACTCGGCGGCGGCATCGCCTCCGCCGATCCCGTAGCTCACGTAGTCCGAGAAGTACACGTGGATCGAGCCGGAGTGGTGCCGGCGCAGCGCCTCGAGGAACTTCGCGACCTCGCCGGGGCCCTTGCGCTCGAGCTCGTCGACGAGGTCCCGGAGGAGCGGCCGCTGGCTCAACCCCGCCAGACCGTCGTACGCGAGGTAGACCGCGGGCCGGGGATCGAGCGCGACGACGTCGAGCCGGAGCACGCCTTCCACCGGTTTCGTGCGCATGGGGAAGGCGCCTACCGCTCGCGCGTTAAGAAGGCTTCGGCCGGCGGCCCGTGCGCCGCCGGCCGGAGGAGGGGGTTGGGGGCGTGGGGCTCAGTGGTCGTGCCCGCCGCCCGGGCCCCCGGTCGGGGGTGCGGACTTCTTGGAGGCGATCACGTCGTCGATGCGGAGCACCATCGACGCGACCTCGGCCGCCGAGCTCAGCGCCTGACGCTTGACCCGCAGCGGCTCGACCACGTGGAGCTTCCACATGTCGGTCGCCTTTCCGTCGGCCAGGTTGACCCCGACGTTCTTGTTCGCGCCGGACCCGTCGTGGCTCCGGCGGAGTTCGATCAGCGTGTTGATCGAGTCGTAGCCGCCGTTCTCGCTGAGCGCCCACGGCACGACTTCGAGCGCCTGGGCAAAGCCCTCGACCGCGAGCTGCTCGCGTCCGCCGACCGTCGGGGCCCACTTGCGGAGCTTGACCGCGAGGTCGATCTCGGTCGCGCCGCCGCCGGGGCACACGACCCCGTCCTCGAGCACGCTCGAGACGACCTTGAGGGCGTCGTTCAGCGACCGCTCGACCTCCTGGGTGACGTGCTCGGTCCCGCCGCGGATGAGGATCGAGACGGACCGGGGGTTCGCGCAGCCGGTGACGAACGTCATGTCGTCGTCCCCGACCTTGTGCTCGTAGACCTTCGCGGCGCTGCCGAGGTCGCCCGACGTGAGGTCCTTGACACCGGTGACGATCTTACCGCCGGTCGCGCGCGCGAGCTTCTGGAGGTCCGACTCCTTCACCTGCTTCACCGCGTAGATCCCTTCCTTGGCGAGGTAGTGGAGCACGACGTCGTCGATGCCCTTCTGGCAGACGACCACGTTCGCCCCGGACGCCTTGATCGAGTCGACCATCTTGCGGAACGACTTGTCTTCCTCGTCCAGGAAGTTCTGGATCTGGCTCGGATTCTTGATGTTGATCTTGCTCTCGATCTCGGTCTTCTTGATCTCGAGGGACGAGTTCAGGAGCGCGATCTTGGCCGACGCGACCTCGGTCGGCATGCGCGGATGCCCCCGCTCCTTGTCGAGGATGATCCCCTCGATGAGCTCGGTGTCCGCCATCGAGCCCCCGTGGCGCTTCTCGACCTTGATCTGGTCGACGTCCGCGACGGTCTTGCCGCCGCGCTTCTCCGCGATCTTCTGCACCGCCCGCACGGCGATCTTCGCGAGCTGATCGCGGGATCCGAAGACCCCCTTCGACCCCATCGCGGTCGCCGCGCAGTCGAGGAGGATCGTCTCGTCGTCGGCCTTGACCGGCGTGCCGATCTCGGTCTCGAGGAGGTGCTGGGCCTGCTGCACAGCCTGCTGGAAGCCCCGCACGATGACGGTCGGGTGCACGTTCTGCTCGAGCAGGGTCTCGGCGCGCTTGAGCAGCTCGCCGGCGAGCACGACCGCGGTCGTCGTCCCGTCGCCGCACTGCTGGTCCTGGGTCTTCGCGACCTCGACGATCATCTTCGCGGCGGGGTGCTCGACGTCCACTTCCTTGAGGATCGTGACCCCGTCGTTCGTGATCGTGATGTCCCCCATCGAGTCGACGAGCATCTTGTCCATGCCGCGCGGACCGAGGGTGGTCCGCACCGCGTCGGCGACCGCTCGGGCCGCCGCGATGTTGTTCGACGTCGCGCTCTTTCCGCGCTCGCGCTCAGTTCCTTCCTTCAGGACGAGGATCGGCGTGCCCTGCAGCATGCTGAATCACCGCTAATGGCTAAATTGCCCTTCTATATAAAACACGCCCAGTTCCGCAAGGGTACCTTACGGGCCGCCTGCGAAGTACCCGGTGGCTGCGCCCACGGTCGGGCCGCGCGTCCCGCTCCGGTCCCACGGTTCGGCCTCACCCTCCGCCGGGCCGGGAGCCGAGCCGGTGCGCGGTCCCTTTCGGCAAAATAAGTAGTAATACACATATATGCGCACTCACGAAACATCCTCCGCTTCGTGCACGGAAGGACCGCTCCTCGCCCGACGACGCTCGGTCGGCGGCCCTCCCCGCACGGCAGGAACGACATGGTGCGTGGGACAGGCATCGGAACGCGGCTCGGCCCGCTCGTCGTCGGGCTCGCGGTGCTCGCGCTCGTCGTCGTCGGTCTCGTGAGCGCACCGACCGCGGGAGGGTCCAGCGCGCCGACGGCGGGCGCGAGCGGCCCGTCGCCCGCGACCCCGATCAGCTCCGTCGACTCCCCGGCGCTGCTGTACTTCAACGGGACCGTGAACGGGAACGGCGGCACCCAGACCGTCTACACTCCGTCCCCGCCGAACGGGACCGTGTGGGACCTCGTGAGCGCGAAGATCACGATCACCGCCAGCACCGCGGTCAGCGCCGTTCAGAACTCCTACCTCTACGACTCGGTGTGCACCCAGCTCAACGTCGCGCCGGCCCCGTCGGCCTGCAAGGGGATCTTCGGACCGAACGTCAACGGCTGGGCGAACGACGTCATGGAGCCCGGCAAGTCGGGCACCGTGGTCGGGGAGGGCGGCTATTCGGCGAGCGCGCCCGAGGGGGTCAGCTACTACTCCGAGTTCAAGCAGACGATCCACCTCACGTACGACATCTTCCTGAGCTTCGGCGCAGACCTCTCGAGCGGCGTTTCGTCGAGCTACTACATCGTCGTCGACCCCGAGGTGGGGAACTACCCGTCGTTCGCGTTCTACCGGTACTCGGACCCGGTCACGCCCCTGAGCAGCGCTCCGACGACGGTCTCGTTCCCCGGCCCGCCCACCGGCTACGTCTATCGGATGGAGATCGCGTGGACGACGATCGACTTCGGAAGCGCCCTGGGTCCCTACCGCCTCGCGGAGATCTTCGAGGAACCCAGCGGCTACGTGCTCGCGAAGATCAACAACTGGACGTCGGGGTACTCGGGCGCGTCCGCGTGCGGTGGGTACTCCTCGGCGCAGACCTGCATCAGCGACAACGGGGTCGGGACCGAGACCGTGTGGGACGATCCGATCCTCCTGAGCTCGTCGGATTCGTTCAAGGCCGAGTTCGTCGGGGTGTCGGGCGATAGCGGCGACTTCGCGGTCGTCGTGACGGAATACCCCGCCACTTCCGTCTCCGCCGAGGTCCCGGCCGCGCCGACCGGCCTCACGGTCGGCTCGGTCACCGCGTCGAGCATCCACGTCGCATGGACCCAGCCCGGCGGCGGAGGGATCGTCAACGACACCGTGTACTCCACGAGCACCCCGGGATGCACGGGGCGGCTCACCGCGCAATCCACCGGCGGACCGGCCGTGACCGCCACGATCGGCTCCCTGCCCTCCGCGACCACGGAGTATCTGGACGTCACCGCGTGGAACGCCACGGGGCAGAGCCCGCCCAGTTCCTGCGTGGCGGCGACCACGAGCTCGGCGCCGACGAGCACGAACGAGACGTCCGAGCTCGAGATGACCGTGACGTCCCCCAACGGGACTCCGGTGCCGGGCATCGTGGTCCTCGTGAACTTCCGTTCCCCCTCCGAGTTCCCGTCGGTCGCGGTGGGGCCGACCAACGATTCCGGGGGCGCGGTCGTCGGCAACGTTTCGTCGGGGGCCACGATCGCGAACCTCTCCGTGGAGGGCACCGCCTACGCGCTGCGCAGCTACTCGGTGGCGAACCCGGAAGCGGGCCTCGTGCTGCTCCAGGTCGTCGTGGCCGCCCCGGCGCCCGGGGAGAGCTACCCCACCGGTTCGCCGATCCAGTTCACCGAGCAGGGGCTCGGTTCGGGGACGGTGTGGTGGGTCTCGGTGACGGGACCGGAGTCGGAGTCCTTCGCCTCGTCGGGATCGATCATCGGGTTCGAGCTCGAGAACGGGACGTACCAGTACTCCCTCGGGACCTCCGCGGACTTCAACGCGAGCACCCCCGACGGGACGTTCGTCCTACCGGAGTCCGCGTCGCCGATCGCGGTCAATTTCACGAGCGCGCTCCCGTCCCCCTCCCCTCCCCCTCCGACCGCGGCGGTGGCGTCCCCCCCGGCGTCGATCTCGCTCGAGGAGACCCTCGGGCTGATGGCGACCGGGGTTGCGGCCGGTGGGATGCTCGTCTACGCGATCTTCGGCTATCGTCGCCCTCCCGGGGCGACCTCCGCGCGCCGCGTGCGCGTGGCCGACAGCGGGCGGGCCACCGCGTCGGTCTCGGGATCCCGCTCGGCGACCCGCCGCTATTCCACCGGGGAGCTGCTCTACGGAACGCCGCCGCGGGGCGGCTACCGGCTCCGTTGAACGGTCCGAGGTCTTTCGGGACCCTGAGACCCGCACCCCCGCGCGCCGGCGGCGGACCGCTCCACCGGGGCGCGAGGTCACTTATGGGCGGTCGCCTTGCGGCGGCCGTTGGCGACCGTCACGATCAACGACGTCCTGGTCATCCAGGACCTGGCCATCGTCATGCTGATCGCGCTCGGAATGGCGCTGCTGTTCCGGTGGATCCGGCAGCCGCTCCTCATCGGCTACATCCTCGCCGGGATGATCGTCGGCCAGTACACCCCGCCGTTCGCCCTGATCCGGCAGCCGGACGTGCTGAACGCGCTCGCCGAGCTCGGGATCGTGTTCCTGCTGTTCGCGGTCGGTCTCGAGTATCCGCTCGCCCGGCTGCGCGCGGTCGGCCGGAAGGCGCTCGTGATCGCGCTCGCGGAGTCGCTCTCGACGTTCGCCGCGGGGTTCGTCGTCGGGGAGGCGTTCGGGTTCCCGTTCTACGACAGCCTGTTCATCGGCCTCGCGATCTCGGTCACGAGCACGGTGATCCTGTCGAAGGCGCTCGAGGACCTGGGGGCGCTCAAGTCGAAGGACGCGAGCCTCGTGCTGGGGATCACGGTCGTCGAGGACGTCATCACGGTCACGATCCTCGGCATCCTCCAGTCGGCGGCGCAGACCGGCCACCTGGCCCCGCTCTCGATCGCGTTCGCGATCGCGCTGGTCGTCCTGTTCATCGGCGTCGTGCTCGTCGTCGGGCCCCGGACGGTCTCGCCGCTGGTCGACGCGCTCGCGCGGACCGGGATGCGGGAGATCCTCCTGATCGCGGTGCTGGGGATCGCGTTCGGCCTCGCGATCATCTCGAGCCTCCTCGGGATCTCGGTCGCGACCGGGGCGTTCCTCGCGGGGGTCCTCGTCGCGGAGTCGAACTCCCAGGCGCTGGCCCACGAGATGATGACCCCGCTCAAGGAGGTCTTCGGCGCGATCTTCTTCGTCTCGATGGGCGCCCTGATGGACATCGGGCTCCTCCCGCAGTACCTCGTCCCGATCGGCGCGTTCCTCGCGGTCGCCTTCGGGGCGAAGCTCCTCGCGACCTACGTCGCGGCCCGGCAGCAGCGGGTCGACGCCCGGGCGGCGCGCCGCACGGCGCTGACCCTGTCGGCGTCCGGCGGCGAGCTGTCGATCGTGGTCGCGAAGGGCGGCTCCGATATCGGCGCGACCGGCGCGTTCGTCCTCCCGTTCATCGGGGCGCTGACGGTCGTCACGACGATCCTCGCGCCGTACCTCATCCGCTACGCGTGGCGGCCGTCGGCGGGAGCCGACGGCTCGGGCCCCCCGCCCCCGGACGCGCCGACGCCGTGACCCGCCCGCGCCTCCGGGTCCGGTCCGCCGCGGGGCCGCCGGGGCTTCCCGCCTCCCGGGTCCCGCTCGGCCGATCCCCGCGCGCTAGGGGTCGCGGGTGACGAACGCGAGCGCGAAGCCGTCGTAGCCCTTCGACCCCACGGTCTGGATCACGGTCGCGCTGACCCGCGGCTCCCCGGCGAGCATCTCGTGGAACCGCCGCACGCCGCGGACGCTCGGATCCGCGCTCCGCGGGTCGGCGACCGCGCCGTTCCGGACGACGTTGTCCGCGACGATCACGCTGCCCGGGCGCGAGAGCCGGAGCGCCCACTCGAGGTACTCGGGGTACGCGGGCTTGTCGGCGTCGATGAAGATCAGGTCGAACGGCTCGGCTCCCTCCGCGGCGAGGCGCGCGAGCGACTCGGCCGCCGGACCGACGCGGACCTCGACGATCCGCTCGAGCCCGGCCCGGGCGAGGTTCGCCCGCGCGACCTCCGCGTGGTGCGGGTTCCCCTCGAGCGTCACGAGCCGGCCGTCGGGTGGCAGGGCCCGGGCGAGCCAGATCGTGCTGTAGCCGCCGAGGGTGCCGATCTCGAGGATCCGACGCGTGCCGCGGATCCGCGCGAGGAGCTCGAGGAGCCGGCCCTGCGGGGGCGAGACCTGGATCGCGGGCAGCCGGGCCGCCGCGCTCGCGGCGAGGGTCGCGTCGAGCGCGGCGTCGTCCGGCAGGAGGAGCTCCGTGACGTACCGGTCGACCTCGGCCCAGCGTTCCTCGCCCATCGGTCGGTCGGGGAGAGGGGGGACGGCTACTTCAGGCCGCGCGCCGCGGCCGGGGCGGGTGCTTGAGGCGGTCCCGGAGGATCGCCCGCGTCGCGTCCCGCTCCGCGTCCGTGAGCTCGAGCCGGGGAGGCCGCACGCGGGGGGACCCGTAGCCCCGGTCGGCGGTCACGAGCTTGATCTCCTGCACGAACTTCGGGCCCGTGTCCATCCGGAGCAGCGGGAGGAACCACCGGTAGAGCTCGAACGCGCGCGCCGGCGGGTCCCGGCGGCCCGCCGCCCACAGCGCGACCGACTCCGCGGGGAACCCGTTCGCGAGGCCCGCGACCCAGGAGGTCGCCCCGGCGCGGGCCCCCTCGAGGACCGCGTCGTCGAGCCCGACCGCGACCTCGATCCGGTCGCCCAGGAGCGCGCGCAGCGCGGTGATCCGCCGGACGTCGCCGCTGCTCTCCTTCACCCCGGTCAGGTTCGGAAGGTCGTCGGCGAGCGCCCGCACGTCCTCGGGCGCGACGTCGGTGCCGTACGCGACCGGATTGTTGTAGAGCATGCACGGAAGGTCGGTCGCGCGCACGACCGATGCGAAGTGCGCGTGCACCTCCCGTCGATCGCCCCGGTAGACGTACGGGGGGAGGACGAGCAACCCGCGCGCCCCCGCGGCCTGGGCCTCCCGGGCCTGGAGCGCCGCCGCCGCGGTCGTCGTGGCGCCGACCGCCGCGACGACCGGCACCGTCGCGGGCAGGACCGGCACGAGGTCCGCGACCAGCGCGCGGCGCTCCTCCGCCGAGAGCGAGCCGCCCTCGCCCAGCGAGCCGGCGACCACGATCCCGTCGACGCCGCTCGCGGCAAGCCAGCGCGCGTGGCGGACGAACTCCGCGTGGTCGATCGACCCGTCCGGGCCGAACGGGGTCGTGATCGCGACGAGGACGCCGGACCAGACCGACGGCGCGCGGGAGGGACTCATGCGATCGCTCCCTCCCCCGCGGGCCGACCGGGGGAGCTCAGGTCCCCCCGACCCCCTCCCGCAGCGGGTCCCGGGGGTCGAAGACGAGGGTCGACTCTCCGGTGACGAACGCCGAGCCGGTGATCCGGGGCCGGATCCCGACCGGCAGCGCCTCGGCGCTCCCTTCGAACACCCCGCCGAGGATCCCCTCCTGCCGCCAGCGCGCGCCCGGCGCGAGGCGACGGTCGGCGACGAGGCACGCCATCTTCGCGCTCGTGCCGGTGCCGCACGGCGAGCGGTCGTACGCGTCGCCCGGGCAGAGCACGAAGTTCCGGGCGTCGTTCTCCGACCGCTCGGGCGGTCCCGAGAGCTCGACGTGGTCGATCGGCGCGCGGTCGGCCCCGGTCACCCCGTCCCGGACGAGCGCGGACCGCACCGCCCGGCAGTAGTCGGTCAGCTCGCGCGCGGACGAGACCCGCAGCGGCACCGGGGCGCCCTCGAGGAGGAAGAACCAGTTCCCGCCCCACGCCACGTCGCCGGTCACCGGGCCGTACCCCGGGACGTCGAGCCGGATCCCCGTCCGGTGGCGGTAGCTCGGCACGTTCCAGAACGAGACCGACCCGTCGGCGTTCAGCTCGGTCGCCACGGCGCCGACCGGGGTCCCCACGGTCGCCCGTCCGGGGGCGAGGCGGCCCAGATGCGCGAGGGTCGTGACGACGCCGATCGTCCCGTGTCCGCACATGCCGAGGTAGCCGACGTTGTTGAAGAACACGATGCCGGTCGCGTGCGTCGGATCGTCGGGAGGGCAGAGGAGCGCGCCGACCATTCCGTCGGTGCCGCGCGGCTCGGTCACCAGGGCCCGGCGGAACCGGTCGTGGTCCGTGCGCAGGCGCTCCCGCCGCGCGGCGAGCGATCCCGGCCCGAGCTCCGGCCCGCCGTCGATCACGACGCGCGTCGGCTCGCCCTCGGTGTGGGAATCGACCACGCGGACGCGACGGGGCGGCTCCGATCCCGGGGCGCTCGGCACGGACCCTCTCGCGCCGGCCGAAGGGCGGGCCCCGTTTACCCTAGTCCCCGCGCAGGACGGTCGCGAGCGTCGTCCCCTCCGGCGACCCGAGGCCCGTGCACGGGTCCCAACCGGGGCCGGCCCGGTAGCCCCCGTTGCCCCCCGCGGTGATGTCGCGGAACGCCCCGGACCCGGCCGCGGCGTAGAGCCGGGGCGTGACGAACCCGAGCGGCGCTCCCAAGAGCTGGTTCAGGCGGGCGAGGAGCGCCGCCCACAGCGGCGCGACCGCGCTCGTGCCGCCGACGACGCTCGCCGTCCCGTCGATCCGCACCCGGTAGCCGGTCGTCGGGTCCGCGTCGCCCGCGACGTCGGGCACGCCGCGGCCCACGAATCCCTGCGGGCCCGGCGGCACGCGGGCGCTCGCCTGGTACGCCGGTCGGGGGAAGTCGACGCTCACCCCGCCGCCGGTCGCGCCGCCCCCGCTCGCCAGGTCGTTCCAGACGACCTCCTGCGCGATCGCGCGGCCGCGGAGGACGAGTCGGGTCCCCCCGCACGCGAGGACGTCGGGGCTCGAGGCCGGGAAGTCGACGGCGAGCCCCGTCCCGGGGCCGCCGTCGTCGGCGCCGTCATCGCCGGCCGAGGCCACGACCGTGACCCCGAGGCCCGCCGCGTCCTCGAACACCGAGGCGAACGCCGCGCGCGCCTGGGCGGTCCACGACCCCTCGGGACCGCCCCAGCTGACCGAGACGACCGACGGGCGGCGCGTCGGATCGTGGACCGCCGTCGCGAGCGCGTCGAGGAACCCCGCATCGGTGTTCGGCGCGAAGTAGACCGCGATCGTCGCGCCCGGGGCGAGCGCCCCCGCGACCTCGACGTCCAGCTCGACCTCCGCGTCCGGCCCGCCCGGGTCGCCGGTGGGGGAGTTCGTCGCGCCGTCGACCGGGACCGCGGTCACGGTCGGTGCGGGGACCCCGAGGCCGGCGAAGTACGTCGCGAGGTCCGCCGCGCGGTAGCCGCCCCCGAGCTCGATCAGCGCGAGGCACTCGCCGGTCCCGTCGGCGTCGGGCGGATAGGTGTAGGCGGCCGCGACCTGGAGCGGGGTGTACGATCGGGCCCCGGGCACGTTCGCGGGGCAGATCCGCAAGTGGGTCCGGGCCTGCGGCCGGTCGTCGAGCCCGAGCACGGCGATCAGGCGGCCCGCGAGCGCGGGGGGCACCCGCACCGGACCGATCCGGCCCCGGTACGGACCGCGGGGATCGTCGTACCGGTCGAGGACGACCCCGAACGCGGTCGCGAGGCTCCCCACGGGGCCGGCCAGGCGGACGACGCGCCGGGCCCGGTCGGCCTCGACGATCTCGAACCCCGACGATCGGGCCCAGTCGCGGACCGCCGCGAGGTCCTCGTCGGCCGCCCCGTACGCGGCCACGAACTCGTCGCGCCCGAGGCGCCGGCCGCCGCGGCCGGAGCGGCCGAGGAAGTCCCGGATCGGCGGCGCCCGGCTCGAGGGGGTCCGGCGGAGCACGAGCGTCACGGACGCCGGCGCGCCCGGGTCCACGCGGCCCGCCGGCCGGGCGCCGACCGGCGCGCTGCGCTCACTGCCGGGGAGCTCGACCAGCGCAGCGGCGGGTTCCATGCGCGACCTACCGGGGAAAGAAGCGCTCCGGGGCAAAAGCGCTCGCCGCCGGGAGTCCCCGACGCACCGTGGCGCTCACTCGAGGCGCCGGGTCAGCGCGAACAGGGCCTCGGGCGGGAGGGCCTCGGGTCGCAGGGTCGCCCAGCCGGCCGGCCACCCCGCCTCGCGGGCGAGCGCGGCCGCGTCGCGGCCCGGCCGCGCGAGGCGGGGAAGGAGGTTGCCGAGCTGCTTGCGCCGGGACGAGAAGAGCGTCCGCACGACCCGCTCGAACGTCGCCGGCGAGCCGACCGGCAGCGTCCCGGTCCGCGCGACGTGCACGCCGAGCCGGCTCTCGACCTCGGGCGTCGGGGAGAACGCGGCCGCCGGCACCGGGCGGAACAGCTCGACCTCGCCGTAGAGCCGGGCGAACAGGCTCAACCGGCCGTAGCGCTTCGAGCCCGGCGCGGCCGCGAGGCGCTCGGCGACCTCGCGCTGGACGAGGAACACGACCCGGGGGGTCCGCGCCGCGAGGAGCCGGAGGAGGATCGGCGTCGCGGCCGAGTACGGGAGGTTCCCGACCACGCACGCCGCGGGCGGCAGGTCGATCGTCCGCGCATCGCCGACGACGAGCGCGATCCGGTCCCCGAACGTCGACCTAAGGAAGCCCGCGAGGCGGGGGTCCCGCTCCACGACCGAGAGCGGCCGGATCCCCCGGCGGACGAGCGCCGCAGTGAGGATCCCCAGGCCGCCGCCGATCTCGACGACCGGGCGCCCCGGGCCCGCGTCGGCCAGCGCCGCCTCCGCGTCGGCGACGAAGGGGTCCGCGAGGAACGACTGCCCCCACGCCTTCGCGGGACGGACGCCGAGCGCGGCGAGCGTCCGTCGGATCTCCTCCGGGCGTTCGGGCACCCGGAACTCGGCGCGCGCGCGCGGGCTACGGGGCGACGAAGAGGCGGTACTTGTCCTCGACACCGCTCAGTTCCTGCTCGATCCGCCCGACGATCAGCTTCTCGGGGCCCTTCACGTGGCAGCGCTGCTCCAATTCCTCGAAGCTCGCGAACGGCGCGCGCTTGCGCTCGTCCACGATCTGCTGCATGGTCTTCTTGCCGATCCCCGGCAGGAGCTCGAGCAAATGGAACCGTCGGGAGACCGCGGGGGACTCGTTGAAGAACCGGAGGTAGCGCGGCGCGTTCGCCCGCACGACCTTCTCGAGGGTCGCGGGGAGCTCGGAGCGGGCGGCGACCGTGAGCTCGTCGTAGCCGATGCGGCGGCGGACGTGGTCGATCGGTGGCGCGGCCCCGGCGGCCGGCAGGAGCGGGATCCGGCGGCCGGCGGCGAGCTGGACGCCCGCGCGCGGCACGAGCTCGAACAGCTTGAGCTCCGCCTCACCGATCGCGAGGGCGAGCGGCTCCCGGTGGAACCCCCGTTCGGTCTGCCGACCGTTCGGCAGGTAGTCCAGGATGTACGCGTAGTTCTCCACGGGCCGGGCCCCCGCTCATCGGTGCTGCGCCACGATCTCGAGGAGGCGTGTGATCTGCGCCTCGTCGAGCACGACCCGCTCCTTCGAGAACAGGAGGCGGATCTCTTCCGGGTACTGCGGGAGCGTGTCGGCGACCTTGACCGCGACCGTCGCGTCGACGTACGGGAGCGTCCGGAGCTCGGCGATCAGCCGCTCGGTCGCCTCGGTCGGGAGCCGGGCGAACATCTCGGCGTGCTGGAGCGCGAGGCCCGCCTCGCGGGGCAGCGTGCGGTGCGTCGCCTCGTCGGTCAGGAGGTCCCGGACCCGCGCGAGCGAGACCGGCTCAGGCATCGGCGCCTCCGGAGGGCGTCACCGGCCACAGGTGGACCGGGGTCGCGATGAGGTCCTTGCGCTTCCCGCCGTCGAAGAACATGATGCGGTAGGCCCGTCCGCGCCGCTCGACGACCGTGCAGACCCGGCCCTGGTAGCGGGGGTGCGGTTGGCCGTGCGGGTCGGACGGCTCGATGCGGACCATCACCTTCTCGCCGATCGCGAACTCCCGCAGGAACCGGGTGACCGGCGGGAGCCCGCGCTCGCGGACCTTCTTGGTGAACACCCCGCGCGAGCGGGAGCGAAAGCCCTTCGAGCTCTTGACCATCTACGTTCCCTCCGTATCGTGGATCTCCAGCACGTCGAGGAACTCGACCTTCAGCGGGACCCCGAGGAGGCCGGCGAGGCTCGGTTCGGTGCGCCCTCCATCCCCTTCCACCCATTCCTTGACGTAGGTGCCGGCCTCGGTCCTCAGGTCGAGCGTGAACCGCCCGCGGGCGGCGTCCACGAGGCGCGCGGCGACGATCCGCCGCGTCCGTACGCGGTCGGCTCGACGATGCGCGACGCGGGTGGGGGTCCGCTGGGCGATCGCTCGGGCGAGCGCGAGGTCCAGCGCCTCATTAACCTTTGCCACCGCGACGTCGCCGAGGACCCCGACCCGGTAGCTCTTGTCCGGGCTCGCCTCCTTCACCCGGAGGACGTCGGCCGCGTCGGCCGGAGCGAGGTCGACGACCTCGACGCGCCCGCGCGCCGACTCCGCGAGCTCCGCGCCCAGGGCCACGAGATCGAGCGAGCGGCGGCGCGGCCGCACGAGCTCGAGCACGAACGGCCGCCCCCGCCCCAGCATGCGGGCGTCGATGTCCTCCCGCCCCATCCCGTGGAACCGCGTGTCGGTCGCCCCGCTCGCGCGCAGGAACGGGGCCGCGACGACCTCCTCGACGCTCTCGGAGTAGGTCTTCCCGGTGCCGCCGCACGCCGCGCACCCCCGGCCGCGGCAGCGCCGGCACGGCCAGCGCGTCTGCGGGAGGGAGCGGTCGAGCTTCCGGTAGCGGCCCCGCACGTAGACCGGCAGGACCGTGACCTCCACGCGCCCGACCGCCAGGTCGGCCAGGAACACCACGTCCGGGCGCTCGGGGCCCCCGGCGGCCCCCGAGCGCCGCTCGATCTGCTTTCCGAGCTCCCGGTTGAACGCCGAGCGCAGGCTCTCGCCCCACTCGGTCCCGACGTCGGACCAGAGCGCCTCCTCGCGCGCGAGGAGCTCGGGCTCCCAGCGCGAGCCGCACGTGAACCGGTGCCACTCGAACCCCTCGGCGGCCCGCACGGCCCGCTCGACCCAGACCTCGGTCCGCGCGAAGAGCCCCGCGCAGCCGACGCACGCGGGCCCGGGGTCCGCGCCCGGGGCCCCGAGAGCCGCGCGCAGACGGGCCGCCCGCTCCGGGTTCGTGAGCCCGTGGCCGAGGCGGCCGAACAGCCGGCCGAAGCATTCCGGGCAGAGCGCGAGGCCCTCGGCCCGGCGCGCCGCCGCGAGGGCGCTCTCGGGCACGTCGAACGGAGGAGGGTCGGGCACGCCGCGCTCACCTGCGCCCGGGGGACCGCTCCCTCGGGGGACGGACGGTAGACCCCCGGCTATTTAGTGGCGCGACGGTTGGGCGCGCCACCCCATGGCGTCGATCACGGAGGCGGAGCTCACGCGCGCGATCGAGCGGACGCTCGTGGCGCGGGGGAAGATGACCCCGCCCGAGGCGCGCTCGACCGCGCGGATGGTCCTCGGCTACTTCGGCCTCGACGACGCGGTCCTCGACAACAAGCTCTCGAGCGAGGACCGGGACCGGTTCTACCAGCTCGAGGAGGAGGGCCTCCTCACGAGCGAGGAGGAGGACGCGACGGTCTCCCGGGGCAAGACGTGGCGGATCCACTACTGGCTCCTCAAGAAGGCGCGGATCCGGGACGTCGGCCAGGCGGGCGACGCGCCGGCGTCCGAGGACGCGAGCACGGTCTACCGCGACATCGGCGAGTCCGACTGGAAGCGCCGGGCCGAGCCGCCGCGGGGCCCGTAGCGCCGGCTCACCGGCGCGCGGCGGGCGGCGCCCGCCGGCTTCCCGCGGGGAGCAGCGCGGGATAGTCCGAGGCCGCGATGACGTGGCGCACGTGCTCGATCGCGAGGCCGGCGAACAGGACCGCGGCGAGGAGCGCGACGTACGTCGAGAGCGAGATCGCGACGCCCGAGATCCCGACGAACATCAGGATCACGGCGAACGAGGCGAGCGCGTTGAACGTGGCGTGCATCAGCACCGCGAGCAGGTAGTACGCGCCGGTCCCCGCGCCCGGCACCCGGTGGCGGCTGCGCGCGAAGCCGTAGCCGAACATCCCGGTCGAGCTCCCGTGGAGGAGGACGCTCGAGACGCTCCGGACGAGGAGCAGCGAGATGCCGGCGACGAGACCGCCGACGGCGTAGGCGCCGAGGCCGTAGAAGAACGTCTCGAAGAACCCGAAGCCGAGCCCTACCGACGCGCCGAGCACCGGTCCGTCGGCGAGCCGACCGATCGCGCCCCGTCGGGCGGCGACGCCCGACGCCTTGAGCGCCTCCTCGATGAACGGGGCGACGATCAGCACGAGGAAGAACGTCCCGGCGGCGGAG
>JASHQY010000086.1 GCA_030038885.1 Thermoplasmata archaeon
GGCCGGGTCGAACGGAAACAACTCGGGTACCCAGGCGACATGGCTCGACGCGGCCCGCTTCTCGCGGACGATGTCGAGCCCGTCGACCTCGACGCGGCCGGAGGTCGGGAACGAGACGCCGGCCGCGACGCGGATGGTCGTCGTCTTCCCCGCGCCGTTGAGCCCGACGAGGCCCAGGATCTCGCCGTCCCGGAGGTCGAGGTCCACGTTCTCGAGCGCGGGCGCGGCGCGGCCGGGGAACCGCTTCGTGAGCCGCTCGATCAGGAGCACGGCGCTCCCGTAGGGAATCAAGGTAGAAAGGCACGTGCCTCTGCGATCGAGCCGCACCGGGCGGGGGCCGCGCACCAGGGCCTTGCCGGCGCGCTCCGGAGTGCGTCGGCGGACGGGTCCGTGGCCCCGGGTCAGCGCCGGCCGACGGGGCTGGGGCGACGGGCTCCCGCGATCCGTTCGAGGAACCGTCGAACGGCCGCCGGCCGCCCGTCCTCCCGCAGCTGCTCCTCGAGCGCGGTCCCGACGATCACGCCGTCCGCCCCGCTTCCGAGAGCGCGCTCGGCGGTCCGCCGGTCTCGGACCCCAAACCCGAGGAGGACCGGAAGCTTCGGCGCCGCCCGATGCGCCTCGCGGACCAGCGGGCGAACGTCCACGCTCGAGCCCCGGGCAACGCCCCCCGTCGTGCCGTAGTGGCTCACGAGGTAGAGGAATCCCCGGGAGGCCCGGGCGATCCGCCGAAGTCGGGCGGGCGGTATCCCGGGGGCCGCGAGCAGCACGAGCGCGAGCCGGTGGCCGCGGGCCGCGGCCCGGAACGCCCCGCGCTCCTCGAACGAGAGGTCCGGTACGATCAGGCCGGTCGCTCCCGCCGCCGCGAGCTCGGCGAGCGCAACGTCGACCCCGCGGTGGACCAAGGGGTTCGCGTAGGTCATGACCGCGGTCGGGAGCACCGGACTCGTGATCCGCAGGGCGCGGAGCAGATCGTCCCATCCGGTGCCGTCGCGCAGGGCGCGCTCGTGCGCCGCTTCCAACACGGGGCCGTCCGCGATCGGGTCCGAGAACGGGAACCCGAGCTCGAGGGCGGTCGCCCCGGCGTCCCGCAACGCCTCCACGGTCGCCCGGAGCCGGGGCCGCCGGGCCCGGTCGACCATCACGTAGGGGACGACGATCGTTCGGCCTCGCGCTCGGGCCGAGCGGAGGTCGCTAGCGAGCGGCACCGAGGACGACCTCCAGGTCCTTGTCGCCCCGTCCCGAGAGCGTCACGACGATCCGCGCGCGGGGCCCACGGCGCCGGGCCTCCCGGACCGCGGCGTAGATCGCGTGCGCCGGTTCGAGCGCCGGGAGGATCCCTTCGTCCTCGGCCAGCCAGTGGAACGCGGCGAGCGCGTCCTCGTCGTGGACTGCGACGTACCGCGCGCGCCCGCTCTCCTTGAGCTCGGCGTGCTCGGGTCCGACGCCGGCGTAGTCGAGGCCGGCGGACACGCTCTGCGTTCCCGCGATCTGCCCGTCGGCGGTCTGGAGCACGTAGGAGAAGCTCCCGTGCAGCACGCCCGGGCTCCCGTAGGTCAGCGACGCTGCGCCGCGGCGGCTTCCCCGGGGCCCGGCGGCTTCGACGCCGAGGAGCTCGACCGACGTGCGCCGCAGGGGGTGGAACGTGCCGATCGCGTTGGAGCCGCCGCCGACGCACGCGACCGCGAGGTCCGGCAGCCGGCCGAACGATCGGACGGACTGCCGGCGGATCTCCCGGCCGATCACGCTCTGAAAGTCGGCCACGATCGTCGGGAACGGATGGGGTCCGACCGCGGAGCCGAGCAGGTAGTGGGTCGTGCGGACGTTCTCGATCCAGTCCCGCAGCGCGCAGTTGATCGCGTCCTTGAGCGTCCGGGTGCCGCTGCGCACCGGGACGACCTTCGCGCCGAGCAGGCGCATCCGCTCGACGTTCGGTCGCTGGCGCGCCATGTCGACCTCGCCCATGTAGACCTCGGTCGCGAGACCGAGGGCGGCGCCGACCATCGCGGTCGCCACGCCGTGCTGGCCCGCGCCGGTCTCGGCGATCAGCCGCGGCTTGCCCATGCGGACCGCGAGGAGCCCCTGTCCGAGCGCGTTGTTGAGCTTGTGCGCTCCTCCGTGGACGAGGTCCTCGCGCTTCAGCCAGATCTCGGCGCCCCGACCGCGCCGGCTCAACCGCCGGGCGTGGTAGAGCGGCGTCGGTCGACCGGCGAGGGTCGTCTGGAGGCGACGAAGCTCCGCGCGCCACGCCGGGTCCCGGCGGGCCGAGCGCCAGGCTGCCTCGAGCTCCTGGAGCGCGGGGACGAGCGTCTCGGGGACGTACGCTCCGCCGAACCGACCGAAGCGCCTAGGCATGGGCCGACTCGTACTCGGTGACCGCCCGCACGAACGCGCGCATCTTCTCGAGGTCCTTGACCCCGGGAGCGCTCTCGATCCCCGAGGACACGTCGAGCCCCCACGGGCGGACGGTCGCCAGCGCGTCGGCCGCGTTCTCGGAGGTCAATCCGCCGGCGAGCACGAACTTGCGGCCGGGGTGCGCGTCGACGATCCGGGCGCAGACCTCCCAGTCCGG
>JASHQY010000087.1 GCA_030038885.1 Thermoplasmata archaeon
GACGGCCCAGGCCGCGCTCGCGGAGGCCCGGACCGCCGCGCGGAACCTCGTCGCGCGGTGGACCGACCGGCCCCTCGTCCCGTTCGAGTACCGGGAGCGGGGGGTCGTCGTCGCGCTCGGTCTCGGGCAGGCGGCCGGTGCGGTGCGCGCCGTCCCGATCTGGGGCAGCCCGGCCGCGCTGCTCAAGCGGCTCGTGCAGCGCGATTACGCCCGCGCGGTCGAGCACGGCGAACCGCCGTCGCTGATCTAGCACGCCCCGCGGCCCCGCGGCACCGACCCGCGGATCTCCCGGCCCACCCGGGGTCTCCCGGGAGCAGCGAACCCAGCGCCGGCGCGGTGGCCTCCACCGAAGGGAGGTCCCTCGGCGTCGCACCAGAGAGGACGCTGCTCGAGGTCGAACCCGCGGCGTGGTCCGGTGACCGCTCCTTCGGTGGCCGGCAAAGGGGCATATCCTCCCGGCCCGTCGCCCTCCGCGTCGCATGAAGGCGATCGTGCTGGTCGGGGGCTTCGGCACGAGGCTCCGACCGGTCACCTACGCCGTCCCGAAGCAGCTGATCCCGGTCGCGGGGCGGCCGATGCTCTACCACGTCCTCGACCTCCTGCCGGACGACGTCGAGGAGGTCGTCCTCGCGACCGGGTACAAGGCCGACGTGATCGCGGCCTACGTTCGCGCGCACCCCGTCCGCTGGCCGGTGCGCACGGTGCCCGAGGAGCAACCGCTCGGCACCGGCGGCGGGATGAAGAACGCGGGTGACGGGGTTTCCGACCCGTTCTTCCTCCTGAACTCGGACGTGCTCGCGTCCGCCGACCTGCACGCGATGCGGGCCGCGCACGCGCAGCACGGTGGGGTCGGCACGATGGCGCTCTTCGAGGTGGAGGATCCCCGCCCGTACGGCGTCGCGGCGCTCGACGCCCACGACCGGATCACCGCGTTCGTCGAGAAGCCCGAGCCGAAGGACGCCCCGTCGCGCTGGATCAACGCGGGGATCGCGATCTGGCGCCGCGAGGTCCTCGACCCGATCCCGACCGGTCGCGCGGTCAGCTTCGAGCGCGAGGTGGTCCCGGGGCTCCTCCCCCGGGGGGTCTTCGCGTTCCGCCTCTCCGGCTACTGGGAGGACGCCGGGTCGCCGGAGCGGATCCTCCGCGCGCAGCGGCTCCTCTTCGACGACCACCGCGGCGGCCCCGGCGGCGTGCCGCCGGGCGCCCGCGGCAGCGGGCCGGTCGCGACGATGGGGGAGGTCCGCGCCCGGGACGCGACGTTCGGGCCGTACGTGACCCTCGGGGCGCGCGTCACGGTGGCCCCGGACGCGCGGGTCGAGAACGCGATCGTGATGGACGACACCGTGATCGAGCGCGGGGCCGACGTCCGCGACAGCCTCCTCGGGCCCCGGGTGCGCGTGCGCGCGGGGCACCGCGTGATCGGCCAGGTCCTCGGCGAGGCCGCGGAGGCTTGAGCTAGTTCGCGGGGCCGGTCACGACGACCTTCACCGCCTCGTCCGGCCGGCCCGCGAGGCGGAACGCCTCGTCGACGCGGGCCAGCGGCACGCGGTGGGTCACGAGGTCGGCGATCGAGAGCGTGCCCGCGACGACCCGCCGGTGGACCTCCGCGATGTCGGGCTCGGTCGTCGCGTAGGAAGGGATAATCCGCACGCCGCGCAGGTAGAGGTCCTGGAGATCGGCGTCGAGGCGGCTGCCGGCCTCGGGAAGCCCGAAGAGGTTCACGGTCCCGCCGCGCCGCACGATCCGGGTCGCGGCCCGGACGACCGCGGGGTGTCCGGTCGCGACGACCGCGAGGTCGACGCCGCGCCCGTCGGTCGCTCGCGCCACCGCGCGTTCGACCGCTCCGTCCTCCCGGGGGTCGACCGTCACGTCGATCCCGCCCCGCTCCGCGACCGCCCGGCGGAGCGGGGCGATCTCGCTGCCGCCGATCCACGTCGCCCCGAGCTCCCGGGCGAGCCGCGCGTAGAGGAGCCCGACCGGTCCGAGCCCGAGGACCCAGACCGAAGCGGGCGGGGTCCCCCCGAGGCGGTGGAGCGCGGTGAGCACGCAGCCGGCGGGCTCGAGCAGCGCGCCGACGTCCCAGGAGACCGTGGCGTCGAGCGGGAGGATCGCCCCCCGGCGCACGTTCTCCTCGGGGACGCGGAACGCCTCGGAGAATCCGCCGGGGTCGAGGTTCGTCTTCGAGTAGGTCGGGCAGAACGTCGGATCGCCCCGGCGGCAGATCTCGCACGCGCCGCACGCGACGTGGTGGTGGACGAACACCCGGTCCCCGCGCGCGAGTCCGGTCACGCCGGCGCCGAGCGCGTCGACCCGGCCCACCGGCTCGTGGCCGAGGATGCCGGCGGTCCGGTAGCGGCCGCGCAGCTTCTCGAGGTCGGTGCCGCAGACCCCGCACGCGGCGAGGCGGACCACGACCTCGCCCGGCCCGGCCGTCGGCTCCGCCCGCTCGGTGAGGGCGATCCCCCCTCCCTCGGCGAGATGCGCGAACTTCATTCCCGCGCGCGGGCCGCGGCGATCGCCGCGTCCAGGATCTCGATCCCCTCGTCGACCTCCTCCCGTCGGACGACGAGCGGAGGGATGTAGCGGAGCGACGAGCGCCCGCACGGCAGGAGGATCAGCCCGCGGCGGACCGCCTCTTCGAGGACGTGGTCCCGGAACCGGACCGCCGGTTCCTTCGTCCGGCGGTCCCGCACGAACTCGGTCGCGGTCATCAGGCCCAGCCCGCGCACGTCGCCGATCTCCTCGTAGCGGGCCTGGAGCTCGCGGAGCCGCCCGAGCAGGTAGGCGCCCTGCACCCGCGCGTTCTCGAGGAGCCGCTCCTTCTCGATGACGTCGAGGGTCGCGAGCGCCGCGGCGGCGGCGACGAGGTTGCCGCCGAACGTGTTCGAGTGCGCCCCCGGGACCGGGAAGTCGAGGTCGGCGCGGAGCGAGACCGCTCCCATCGGGAGGCCGCCGCCGATCGCCTTCGCCATCGTGAGGATGTCCGGCACGATCCCGTGGTGCTCGATCGCGAACCACCGACCGGTCCGGCCGATGCCGGCCTGCACCTCGTCGTCGATGAACAGGATCCCGTGCTCGTCGAGGATCGACTTGAGGGCCTGGTGCCAGCCCTTCGGGGGGACGATGTAGCCGCCCTCGCCCATCACCGGCTCGACGATCATCGCCGCGACGTCGTCCGGCGGGATCGAGGTCTGGAAGTACAGCTCCTTCAGGATCTTCGCGCAGTAGAGATCGCAGCTCGGGTACTCCAGCTTGTACGGGCACCGGTAGCAGTTCGGTGCCGGGATGTGGTGGCCGCCGGTGACGAACGGCGCGTAGCGCGCCCGCTGGACGGGCTTCGAGGTCGTCATCGACAGCGCGCCCATCGTCCGCCCGTGGAACGCACCGAGCAGCCCGAGGACGATCGGACGCTGGCGCTGCCAGCGGGCGATCTTCAGCGCGGCCTCGGCGCTCTCGGTCCCGCTGTTCGTGAAGAAGATCTTCTTCTCGAACGTCCCCGGCACGATGCCCGCGATCCGCTCCGCGAGCCGGACCTGGTTCTCGTAGTAGTAGTCCGTGCCGGCGAAGTGGCTCAGCCGGCCGACCTGCTCGCGCACCGCCCGCACGATCTCGGGGTGCGCGTAGCCGACGTTGTTCACGCCGACCGCGGACGAAAAGTCGAGGAGGCGGTTCCCGTCGACGTCGGTGATCCAGACCCCCTCGCCCGACGCGGCGACGACCGGCGCGGTCTTCGTGGTCGTCATGAGGATCTTCTGGTCGCGGGCGATCACGGCCTGGGCCTTCGGGCCCGGGATCGGGGTCTTCAGCACGACGCCGCGCCGCGGGGCGGCCGCCGCGCCGCTCGCGGGATCGGCCTTCGGAGGCGGTGCGCTCTGGCTCACGGTGATCCTCCCGGCGGTACGGCCCGCGGGAGGGTAAAGGCTTGCGGGCGGATGGGCGGCCTCGCCGGCCGTGTGGAACACCTGCCTTTATGTCGCGCGGCCGGGTCGATGGCCCCGATGGCCTCGTCGGACCCGACGGAGGATTCCTCGGACGCCCCGTCGGAGGAGTTCCGCGCGGTCGTCCCCGGCCGGGCCGCGCTGACCGAGCTCGCCCGGGGATTCCTGCTCGTCCACCAGTCGAACCCCGACCGCGCGCTCCGGTTCGCGACGACGTTCCTGCGCGAGTGCGCCGGCGGCGCCTCCGCCGGCCCCGAACCGCCACCGGCCGCCGTCACTCCCGCGCGCCGGAGGTTCGGGCGGCTCCCGCACGGGGCGGTCGATCCCACCAACTTCCCGCCGATCCGGTGATCGCCGCGTCAGCCGGCGCGGTCCCGGATCCGCACGTACTCGCGGAGCGCCCGGGGGAACGCGCGACGCGTGAGCGTCACGCGGACCCCGAGACGTCGACCGAAGAACGAGCCCGGACAGACGAGGACGGACGCGCGCAGGCAGCGCCGGGCGAACCGGTCCCCGTCCGGACGGACGGACTCGTCGAACGCGATCGGGGCGGCCAATCGCGGGCCTCCGGGAGTCGCCCGGCGCCACAGCGCGCGGTGGCGCTCGAAGAGGGTCCGGACCGTGCGGAGCAGCGCCTCCCGGTGATCGAGGGTCGCGAGGGCGCCGGCGACCGAGTGGGGAGCGATCTCGTCCGTGACGAGCCCGTGGAATCTCCCGAACCCGCCCTCCTCGGCCTCCGGCACGACCACCCACCCGACCCGGAGTTCGTCCGCCCCGTAGACCTTCGTGAACGATCCGGTCGCCCACAGGCCCGCAAGGGGCGCGTGGACGAACGACCGCGCGGCCGTGAACTCCCGGAAGGTCTCGTCCACGACCGTCGCGCGCGCCCCCGCGGCCCACGCGCCGAGCCGCTCGGCGGTCCACCGGTCGCCGACCGGGTTGCGCGGCTGCGAGACGAGCGCGAGGTCGACCGCCCCCGGCCCCTCGCTCAGCCGAGCTCCGGCCCACCGCGCGAGGTCGACGATCGGCGGGTACTCCGGCCGCGCGACCCGGCACCGTCGCGCGCGCTCCAGCCGGGGTCGGGTCAGGTACGCGACGGCGAGCGCGTTCGCCTCGGTCGCCCCATGCGTGAGGAAGAGCCGCGACGGCGCGGTCCCGACCAGCGCGGCGAGGCGGCGGCGCAGCTCTGCCTCGCTCGCCGAGCGGACGTCGGCCGGGGTCGGCGGCGGCGGCCGGACCGTGCCCCGCATCCCGCTGCTCGCGAGATCGAACCGGCATCCGGGGTGGCCGTCGATCCAGTCCGCGAGCGGAAAGCGCACGGCCGCCCGAGGGAACCGCTCCCTTAAGCCGCGCCGGTCAGAGTCCGATCGCGAGGCAGGCGAGCAGCACCACGACCGTGATCAGCGCGAGCGGGAGACCGGTCCGGACGAAGTCGGTCAACCGGACGGTCACCTGCCGCCGCTCGGCCTGGTCCACGAGGATGAGGTTGCTGACGGCCCCGAGGAGCGTGACGTTCCCGGCGAGCGTGCTGCCGGCCGCGAGCGCCATCCAGACGACCGGGGTGCCCGCCCCGTAGCCCAGCCCCGAGAGCAACGGGAGCTGGAGCGCGACCCACGGCACGTTGCTCACCAGCTGGGACCCCGCGAGCGAGGTGCCGACGACCGCGGCGAGCGCGGCGGTCGCATGCCCCGGGCCCGGGATCGGGAAGTACGCTTCGAGCGCCGCGATCACCCCGCCGGTCACCGCGCCCTGGACGACCACGAACAGTCCGGCGAAGAGGAGGAGGATCGTCCAGTTGACGTGCCGAAGGATGACCGTTCGGCGGGGGGACACGGCGAGGAGCACGACGACCCCGGCGAGCGCGATCTCCCAGGGGGGCACCGCGGCGCCGGGGAGGACCGTGGACGCGATCCCGAACCCGACGAGGGCGGCGATCGTCACCGGGAAGATCCAGAGCACCGGGCGTCCGAGCAGCCGGGACCGCCAGTCGCCCTTCGGCAGGAGCGGGGGGGCCTCGGCCCGGGCGCGGGCGTACTCCGCGGTGTCGGCCGGCATCGCGTCCCGGTAGACGTAGCGCAGGTACCACCCGCCGAGCACGAGGTTGATCGCGGTCGGCAGCGCGAGGTATCGGAGGAACGTGGTGACCGGAGCCGCGACGCCGCTCTGGACCGCGACCAGGAGGTTCTGGGGATTGCCGAACGGGGTCAGCGTGCTGCCGACCGTCACGGAGAACGCGAGGACGAGGAGGAGCGGCTTCGCGCCGACCTTTAGGCGCGCGGCGACGCCGACCAGGATCGGCACGCCGATCAGGACCAGCGCGTCGTTGATCATCACCGCCGAGACGAGACCGATGCCGACGAAGAGGACGAACGGGAGGTCCCTCGGGCGGGGGGCGACCCCGATCAGCCACCGGGCGAGGTGCTCGAGCGCCCCGGCGGATTCGAGCCCGGACGCGAGGACGAACAGCGCGAAGAGGAAGGCCAGCGTCGCCGCGGAGGCGGCGAGGACCCTCGCGCCCTCGCCGACCGAAAGGATCCCGGTCGCGAGGGTCACGCCCGCGCCGACGACGAAGATCGCCCAGACCGGAGGTCCCCGGTGGGTGAGCTGCCGGGCGATGACGGCGCCGAACACCACGGCGAGGAGGCCGGCCGCGAGCGCGTTCGTCGAGATCCCTCCGCGGCGCCGCGCGACGGCGGCGCGACTACTTAGGGCGTCTCCGCACGATGCCGCTCGACCCGAACGGTCTTGAACCGGTCCGGCGAGCTCCGTCGGCATGGCGCGGCGCGCGGACCCGTCGCCCCCGTCGGTGCGGGTCGGTCCCGGGGGGCGGATCCTCGCGCTGTCGGCGGCGTGGTTCTCGGACGGCGCGCGCCGCCGCGCGGACGCGCGCCGGTCCGCGCGGTGCGTCGAGTGCCACCGGGCGCTCCCGAACCATCGGACGCCGTACTGCTCGCGGCGGTGCCAGTGGATGTTCCATGGCCACTACTTCTGGGATTCCGCGCGCTCGTACGTCCTCCTGCGGGACCGCTACACCTGCCGGATCTGCGGCCGCCGTCGGCGGGCGCGGGAGCTCGATGTCGATCACATCATCGAGATCGCCCGCGGGGGCGCCGCTCTCGAGTTCTCGAACCTCCAGACGGTCTGCCGCGAGTGCCACCGCCAGAAGACGCGCGCGTTCCTGCGTCACTCGCGGGGACGCGCGTCGGACCCGTCGGGGGCGCCGACCGCCCGCTCGAGCGCGGCGAGGGAGAACGGCAGTCCCGAGCCGGTGTTGTAGAGCAGGACGGTCTCGCCGGGCCGGATCGCCCCGGCGCGCACGAGCGGTCCGAGGGCCGCGTACGTCGCGGCGCCCTCCGGCGACGCGGAGATCCCGTCGCGCCGGGCGAGGTCGCGCACCGCGTCGACGATCGCCCGGTCGCTCACCGTGATCCCGCCGCCCCGGCTCCCCCGCACGGCCTCGAGGACCCGTTCCGACGCGAACGGGGAGGGAACCAGGAGCCCGGGAGCGATCGTGCGGGGATCGGCCCAGGGCTCGGCCCGCGGTGTCCCGTTGCGCAAGGCCCGCACGATCGGCGCGCAGCCCTCCGGCTGGACCGCATAGATCCTTGGCTCCCGGTCAAGCAGGCCCACGGCCCGAAGCTCCTGGAACGCCCGGTGCATCCCGAGGAGCCCGGTCCCTCCGCCGGTCGGATAGACGAGGGCGTCCGGGAGCTCGTCCGCGAGCTGCTCGAAGATCTCGAACCCCATCGTCTTCTTTCCCTCGACCCGGTAGGGTTCGCGCAGCGTCGACATGTCGAAGGCGCCGGTGCCGGCCTCGGCGGTCCGCGCCGCCGCTCCGGCCTCGCGCAGCGTCCCGGGCACCTCGACCACGTCGGCGCCATACGCGCGGCACCCCTCCTTCATGGGCGGGGGGGTCCGTTCGGGAAGGTAGACGCGGACCCGGAGCCCGGCGCGCGCCCCGTACGCCGACAGGGCCACTCCCGCGTTGCCTGCGCTCGGCACGAACAGCGCGTCGAGTCCGAGCTCCCGGGCCCGGGAGACCGCGACCGCCATCCCCCGGGCCTTGAACGAACCGGTCGGCAGACCTCCGTCGTCTTTCAGCCACACCCGGAGGCCGGTCGCGGTCGGGACTTCGCCGAGCGGAAGGACCGGCGAGAGGCCCTCGCCGAGCGTAACGATGCTCGCGACGCGCTGCACGGGCAGCAGCTCCCGGTACCGCCAGAGGGAAGCGGTCCGGCCCGCCCAGCCCTTCCGCCAGGCGGACGCGTCGAGCTTCGAGAGGTCGTACGTCGCGAGCAACGCCTGCCCGCAGGTCGGGCAGGTGCCCACCGGTTTCGTGGGATCGACCTGCGTACAGCAGGCCCGGCATTCGAGCGCGGTGAGGAGCGACCCGGTGTCGGTCATCGGAGGGCGCGCTGAGGCCACGGAGTCGGCAACTTAACCCCTGTCGGACGCGGCACGGCCGCTTCCGGCCGGCTCTGCTGCGTACGGCCGAGGGTGCGACGTGGGGACGGTCCCGATCGGGTGACCGCCACGGGCGGGTCCTAGCTTGGATTTTCGCGCGTCTGTTGATCCCGGAGGATCCGCCCTTCGGGCTCGGGTATGGCGGTCCGCGGGACCTCTACCGGAACGATCCGTCGCACCAAGGAGGCCGCGCCCCTCCAGTGAATCCCCGGCCCTCCCTCCTCTTCGGGCTCACAGTGGACCGAGATCGTTCGCGCGTTGATTCGACTCACGGTGCCTCGATGCGTGGTCCCGCGCCGATCCTCGAACTCCACCCAATCCCTGGTCCTCAAGGCCGACAGGTGCTGGACCTCGCGGGCCCGGACCTCCCCCTCCACCACCTCGTGCGCGATCCGGAACTCCTTCGGTGACAACCCCCGAAGCAGTTCCTGCCACGCCTCTCGCTTCATGCTCCGGACCTCGAACGCTGTCGACCCGTACGGGCGTGGACGATCCTCCTCATCCCGCGCGCGGCGTGAGGTCTCCGGTCACCTCGATCCGCAGCTTCCGGCTCCCGAGCCAGGGAACGCCCGGCCG
>JASHQY010000088.1 GCA_030038885.1 Thermoplasmata archaeon
CCCCCCGCCCGCCCCACCGGACCTCGCCGACTGGCTCGCGTCGCTCCTGACCGACGGCTCGCTCGACGCGGAGTGCGGGCCCGACGGGGTCGCGCGCTTCGTCCTGCCGGCCGCGGCGCGGCCGGTCCCGACGGTGACGGTCGACGTCTCGGCGTTCGACCGGGCGGAGGCACGGCGTGCGGCGCTCGCGGCCGAGCGGGACGCGGACGACGACCCTTAGGCCGGCGGGCGGCCGACGAGGTCGTAGTAGCGGTACGCCGCCTCGCCGGCCGCGAAGCAGTAGCGCACGGTCGTGAAGCCGCGCTTCAGCTCCGCGGCGGCCGCGGCGACCTCCGGCGGAGGTCGCCCGCGGTGGAGGAGCGCGTCGAACAGCTCGGCGATCCGGACCATCTCGGGCTCGCGCATCCCGACCCGGGTGACCTCGGGGGTCCCGAGGCGGACGCCGCCCGGGTGCTTCGGGCTCGAGTCGCCGGGGAGGAGGTTCTTGTTCGAGATGATCCCGGCCTCGGCGAGCCGCTGCGCGACCGGCGCGCCGCCGCCCTCCGCCGCGACCCGGACCGCGATCGTGTGGGACCGGGTGAACCCCAGGTCGGCGGCGAGGACGTCGAACCCCCGGTCGTGGAGCGCCTGGCCGAGCGCCCGCGCGTTCGCGATCGTCTGGCGCGCGTAGTCGCGGCCGAACTCGAGATGCTCGGCGAGGCTCACCGCGAGCGCCGCCATCGCGTTCAGGTGGTGGTTGCTCGTGACGCCGGGGAACGCGCCGGACTGGAGGCGCTTCGCGACCTCGGGCGCGAGCCCCTCGCCGAGCAGGATCCCGTGCTGGGGGCCGGGGAGCGTCTTGTGGGTCGAGGCGCTGATCACCGAGCACCCCTCGCGCAGCGGGTCCTGGAACTGCCCGCCCGCGATCAGCCCGAGGACGTGCGCGCCGTCGTACCAGGCGGTCGCCCCGATCTCCTCGAGCGTCGGCCGGAGCTCGTCGACCGGGAGCGGGAACAGGAAGAGCGAGAGGCCGAACAGGCAGAGCTTCGGCCGGACCGCGCGCAGGATCTCCCGGGTCCGGCCCACGTCGATCGTCATCCGCTCCGGGTCCCAGGCGTAGTAGACCGGCTTCACGCTCCGGAGGCCGAACGCGCCGAACCCGGCGCTCGAGATGTGCGCCCCGTCCGCGAGGCGGCTCGTGCCGACCAGCTCGCCGGGCTCGGCGAGCGCCTTCAGCACCGCGAGGTTCGCGACTGTCCCCGAGATCGGGCGGACGTCCGCGAACGAGCAGCGGAAGAGGCGGCGCGCGAGGTCGAGGCAGAGGTTCTCGACCTCGTCGACCTGCTCGTTCCCCTCGTAGTACCGCTCGCCCGGCAGGCCCTCGGCGTAGCGCGAGTGGAGGTCGCTGATCAGGAGCTCCTTCGCGTACGGGGAGAGGAGGTTCTCGCTCGCGATCAGCGGGATCGCGTGCTCGAACCGGGTCGAGTGGGTGCGCACGGCCGCGCGGACCCGCTCGACGGCCGCGGCCATCTCCCCGGCGGCGGGCGGCGACCCCCCCACCCCCCCATTTCCTGTGGAACGCTCCGGCATTCCGACCCCGTTCCCCTGCGCGGACGCTCCCACACCCCCGACCCCATATAGGGAGCGGGGACGTGGCCGGCCCGATGGCGAGCGGCGCGAGCGATCCGGCCGTCCCCGGACCGTGGCGCGTCCGCCGACGGTTCTACGTGCCGTACCACGACCTGGACGTGCTGAACCACCTCAACCACGCGGCGTACTTTCCGTACATGGAGACGCTCCGGTGCGACTACTACCTCCCGCTCCTGGGTCCGCTCGATCCGGCGCGGCTCGACATCATCATCGCCGAAGCGGACTGCCGCTACTTCGCGCCGGTCGGCTACGGAGCGGAGCTCCTCGGCGAGGTCGCCCCGGCCCGTCCGCTCGGCACGACGAGCTTCACGCTGCTCTACCGCTTCACGATCGCCGGCACGTCGACCGTCGCGGCCCGCGGTCGCACGGTCGTCGTCTGCTACGACTACGCCCGCGGGACCAAGCGGCCGATCCCGGCCGAGCGGCGGGCGGTGCTCGAACGGGACGCGGTCGACCCGGTGAGCGAGGGCTGGTAGGCGGCGGTTCCACCCGCAACCGGGGGGTGGGGGGGTCCGGCCGCTCAGTAGCCCGGGTGGACCACGTTGTGCTGGACCGCGGGCGGGGGCCAGACGACCGGCTCGACGAAGCCCGGCTCGTCCGTCACGGTCTCGATCCGGTAGAAGACCCCCGTCCCCTCGAGCGCCGCATGGACCTTCAGGAGGCGCGTGCGGAACTCCTCGACCGTGTGCCACTCGAACGCGATGTCGTGCGGCCCGATGATGAACTCGAGCCCGGCCATCGCGCGGATCCGGTCGGAGATCGCGATCGGCGAGACGCCGCTCGACGCGAAGAACAGGTCGATGTAGCTGTGCATGGGACGTCGGTCGCAAGCAGAAACGCGACGGTCGGCTACTTAAATCCGCGGGTCGGCGGACCGCCGGGACGCTCCGCCCGCGGGGACCCCGCCTCGGTCCCCGGGTCGGTCCG
>JASHQY010000012.1 GCA_030038885.1 Thermoplasmata archaeon
CCGGCTCGCCCCGCTCGGCTTCCGGCCGCCGTACGACGACGCGGGCCGCCTCCTGGTCGCGGTCGCCCGGGCGCTCGCCCGGGCGCCGCAGGACGCGGCGGCGATCGTCGCGCGGGCCCGCGCGGGCGCCCCCCTTTAATCGGCCGGCCGTTCCGGTCGCGATGCCGTCCGCCGATTCGGCGCCCGCGGCCGTCGCCCGGGCGCTCCTCGGGAGCGCGCTGCGCGTCCGGGGCGGCGAGCACGTCGCGATCCTCGCGTGGACCCACAGCCTCCCGTGGGCGAGCGCGTGCGTGACCGAGGCCCGTCGCCTCGGCGCGCGCCCGTTCCTCGTGCTCGAGGACGAGGCGGCGTTCTGGCAGAGCGTCGACCTCGGTCCCTCGCCGGTGCGCTGGTCGGGGCCGTCGCGCCCGATGGTCGCGGCGATCGCCCGCGCGGACGCGCTCGTCTACTTCCCCGGCCCGGCCGACCGCCCGCGCCTGCAGGCCCTGCCGCCCGAGAAGCGCGGCGCGCTCCGGGGGACCGCGGACGACGAATGGCTCACCCGGACCCGCCGCGCCGGGGTCCGCGCGGTCCGATGCCTCCTGGGGTACGTCTCGGACCCGCAGGCCGACCGATGGTCCGTCCCGGTCGCGATGTGGCGAAGCCAATTGATCCGCGGGATCACCGAGGTCGACTACGGGGCGCTCGGGCGCGACGCGCAGCGGGTCGCCGGCCTCCTGCGCACCGGCCGCTCGCTGCGCCTGATGGCGGCGAACGGCACCGACCTCTCGCTCCGGCTCCGGGGGCGGACGCCGTGGGTCGACGACGGGCGGATCGACCGGGACGACCGCCGCCACGGGCGCACGCTGAGCACCGCGCCGGCGGGCTCGGTCGTCGTCGCGATCGAGGAGGGGAGCGCGGCGGGGACCGTGGTCGCGAACCGGCCGAGCTTCCTCTCGTCCGGCCGGGTCGCGGGGGCGCAGTGGGAGGTCGAAGGCGGCCGGCTGCGGAACTACTGGTACACGGAGGGCGCGACGACGTTCGAAGCCGAGTTCGCGGCCGCTCCCCGCGGACGCGACACCGTCGCGCTCTGCTCGGTCGGCCTCAACCCGGCGATCGCCCCCGGGGTACCGCAGGCGGAGGACGAGGAGGCCGGCGCGGTCACGCTCGCGATCGGCGGCAACACGCTCTACGGGGGCCGCCACCGCTGCCGCTACCTGTCGTGGATCACGGTCGGGGAGGCGACGGTCACGGTCGATGGGCACCCGCTCGCGGACCGCGGCAAGATCCTCTGACGCCGGCCGACCCCCGCGGCCCGGTCGGGCGTTCTTCGACCGGCCGGCGGCGCGGGTCGCGACCGACCTCCTCGGGGCGCGGCTCGCGGTGTGCGCGCGCGGCCGGTGGGTGACCGCCCGCCTCGTCGAGACCGAGGCCTACGAGCGCGGGGACCCGGCGAGCCACGCGTTCCGCGGGCCGACGCGCCGCAACCGCTCGATGTTCGGCGCCCCCGGCACGCTCTACGTCTTCCGGATCCACCAGGTCGTTTGCGCGAACCTCGTCGCGCGCCGGGGCGAGGCGGTCCTCCTGCGGGCGGGCGCGGTCCCGGAGCTCGCCGCGCGGGCGGCGTCGGGTCCCGGGCGGCTCTGTCGGGCGCTCGGGCTGACGATCGACGACGACGGGGAGGACGCGGTCGCCGGTCTCCGGGTCCGGGTCCGGGCGGCGGCCGCCCGCCCCCCGCGGATCCGGGCGGGGCGCCGGATCGGGATCCGACGCGCGGTTGCGCGGCGCCTCCGCTTCTGGATCGACGGCGAACCGGCGGTGTCGCGACCCCGCGGGCTCAGCGCTTCAGCTTCGCCCAGTCGTAGCCGCGGCGGCGGGCGCTCGCGCCGAAGCCGCAGGACGAGCAGACCTTCTTCTGGCGATGGTAGGAGTGGCGCCCGCACCGCCGGCAGATGATGTGGACGATCTTGCCGCCACTGCTCGACGGAGTTCCCTTCGACACGGAGCGCGCCCCCCTACGGTGAGATGTAGACGATCGAGTCGCCCCGGACCAGCGTGAGGCCGCTCCGCGGGGTCACGACGTCCTGCACGACCTCCTCGGCCGACGAGAGGACGAGGTTCAGGTGCTGGTCGTACGCGTCGAGCACGCCGCGGTACGAGCGTCCGCCCTTCATCTCGACGAGGACCCGCTTGTGCAGGCTCTGCTGGAGGGCGTCGAGCGGCCGCATCGGAGGGGTTCGGCGAGACCGGGCGGGCTTCATAACGGTTCCGACGGCTCTGACGGCTCTCGGCCCGCCGCGGCCCCGAAGCGGACCCTCCGTCCGGAGCGCGCCCGGCCGTGGTCCGGGGGGCTCGCTGCGGTGCGTCGGGGGCGCGGAGCTCACGCACCTCGTCGCGCGGGAGTTCCGTGCGCCCGTCCCGCGGTCGGCGCGGCCGATCGCGCGCCCTGCGCCCCTCAACGGTCGCCGGGTCCGGGGGGAGGCGGCCGGCGGACGGACGAAGGGGATCGAGGATCCCGACCCCCGCGGAACGCGTCGAGGACCGCGCCCACGTCCGGCGGCGCCGCGCGCGGAGGTCTCCGGAGCTCCGCCAGGATCCGCCGCACGACCGTCGGGGGCGGGCCGTCGCCCGCCACGACCCGGAAGCGGTCGCCGAGGAGGAGAGCGATCCGCCGGTGGTAGAGCGCCCGCTCGATGCACCCGATCGCCTCGTGGCGCGCCGCGAACTCCGCCGGATGGCTCCGCGGGTCGCCGGCGACGCGGCGTCGTCGCACCCGGGCCGGGGTCGCGAGGTAGACGACGAGGTCGGGAAGGCCCCAGCGGTCCGCGGCCGCGAACGCCGCGGCGGCGCGGACGAGCGGCGGCAGGACCGACGGGGACGAACGCCCCGCACGGGCGAGCGACCACGGGTAGGTGAGGGGTCCCAGGAAGCCCGTGTCCGCGACGACCGTCCGCCCCGAGCGGCTCGCCGAGCGCGCCGCGACGTACCGCCGCGCCTCCGCCCGCAGCAGGCGGAGCTCGAGGCGGGCGAGCTCGCCGTCCGAGCGGTAGCCGAGCGACGGTCGGGGGGAGAGCCGGCGGTACGCTTCGGGCGACCACGTCGTGCCCAGCGCAGCGGCCACCCCGCGGGCCGCGGTCGTCTTGCCCGCCCCCGACGGCCCTTCGAGCGCGAGCACGATCCCGGGTCGCATCGGCCGTCCCCGGCCGCCCAGCGGCCGCCCCGTCAAAGGGCTGGCGACGGCTGGACCCGCCCCGTCTTTATCGCGGCCGACCTCCCGGGGCCGTGCCCCCGACGAGCGCGCGCCGGTCGCCGCACCGCTTCGCGGCGCGGGTCCTCGAAGGCGAGGATCTCCGCGAGATCGCCCGGGAGATCGAGCGGACCGACAGCGATCCTGAGGGGGTCGGGATCATGACCCGCAAGGGACGGATCTTCCCGGTCCGGCTCTCCGACGTCCCGCTGAAGGCGTCGCCCCTCCTGAAGCAGGAGCTCCTCTCGGCCGGCGGGGACGCGGCCCACGCACGGGGGATCGCGGACCACTCGGTCGCGTCGAGCGGGGTCCTCCTGCTCGCGACCTGGGGCCAGTACCGCCGGCTCCTCCCGAAGCTCCGGCGGCAGCCGTTCGGCCTCGCGGAGCTCGCCGAGGAGGTCGACCGCGCGCTCCACCACTACGTCGCGTCCGGGACCCGGACCCTCGCGCTCCCGCACCGGCCGCTGACCCTCGGCGACCGGCCGCGGGTGATGGGGATCGTCAACGTCACGCCGGACTCGTTCTACGACGGCGGGCGGTACGCCACCCCCGACGCGGCGGTCGCAGCGGCCCTCGCGCTCGCCGAGGAGGGGGCGAGCGTGATCGACGTCGGCGGGGAGTCGACCCGTCCGGGGGCGACCCCGGTCCCCCCGGACGCGGAGTGGCGCCGGGTCGCCCCGGTTCTCGAGGCGCTGCGCGAGCGCTCGCCGGTGCCGGTGTCGATCGACACGCGCCATCCCGACGTCGCCGCGCGCGCGGTCGCGGCCGGCGCGGACCTCGTGAACGACGTCGAGGGGCTGCGCTCCGAGGAGATGCGCCGGGTCGTCGCGCGCTCGGGCGCCGGCGCGATCGTGATGCACCTGCGGGGGACCCCCGCGACCATGCAGGCGGACCTCGAGTACGCCGATTTGCGCGGGGAGGTGTTCCGCGCGCTCGCGGACGCGACCGACGCGGCGGTCGCCGACGGGGTCGCGCCGGAGCGGCTCCTCGTCGACCCCGGGATCGGGTTCGGGAAGTCGGCGGAGCAGAGCCTCGAACTGCTCGTCCACGCCGGCGAGCTCCGGAGCCTCGGCTACCCGGTGGTCGTCGGGGCGTCCCGGAAGTCGTTCCTCGGGGCGCTCGCGGCCGCCCCGCGCCCGGAGGACCGGCTCGAGGCCGGCCTCGCGGCCGCGGTCCTCGCCGCCGAGCGCGGGGTCGCGCTCGTCCGGACGCACGACGTCGGGCCGACCGTGCGCGCGCTCGCGCTCGTCGCCGCGGCCGAGCGGGAAGCGCGGCGGGCGCCGGCGACCGCGGGCGCGCTCGCGACCGATCCCCCGGACGACTGACGCCTCCGCTACGGGAGGGGCGCCCCGTCGTCGCCGACGTCGACCTCGAGGATCAGCGCGCCGACGTACTGGCAGTCGCGGCAGTGGTAGACCTGGCCGGTGATCTGCCCGGCGGCGAGCTCGACGCGGGTCGAGCCGCACGACGGGCAGCGCAGGATGCGGTTACGGTGGGTCGTCTGCCGGCGGACCGGTCGCGTCATCGTCGTCCGGCGCCTCCTCGTCGTCGTCCGTCGGCGGGACCTCCGCGCCGTCCGAGTCCTCCTCGTTCTCCCCGTCCCCGTCCTCGGCGTCCGCGTCGGGCGACGGCCCCTCGGGCCGGTCCTCGTCCTCGCCGTCCTCGGGTTCCTCGGGGCTCGGGAGCTCGGCGGAGGCCGCGGGGGACGCCGCGGCGGCCTCGGGCTCCGCCGCCGGTTCGAGGATCACCGCGTCCCGGACCTCGTCCCCCTCGTCGAGCCGGATCACGCGGACCCCGAGCGTGTTCCGCGCCTGGGAGCGGATCGCCTTCACGGCGGTGCGGATCGTGATGCCGTTGCGGGTCGTGACCAGGAGCTCGGACGCGTCGGTCGTCGGGAGCACCGCGACGACCGCGCCGTTGCGGCCGCCGGTGCGGATCGTGCGGACGCCCTTCGCGCCCCGCTTCGTCTCGCGGTACGACTCGGTCGGGCTCCGCTTGCCGTAGCCCGTGGTCGTCAGCGAGAGGAGCGTCGGGAACTTCGCGCTCGCCGGCGCCATCGCGACGACCCGATCGTCCGCCGCCCCCGAGAGGCGGACGCCGATCACGCCGTACGTCGCGCGGCCCATCGGCCGGACCTCGGACAGCGCGAAGCGGACCAGCTGGCCGGCCCGCGTCGCGAGGAGGAGCTCGGTCGCGTCGTCGCGGACGAGCGCGACCCCGACGAGCTCGTCCCCCTCCTCGAGGAGGATCGCCTGGATCCCGCTGACGCGGATGTTCTGGAACTGGTCGAGCGTCGTCCGCTTGACGAACCCCCGCCGCGTCGCGAAGAACAGCGAGCCCGCCGCGGAGAGGTCGCGGAGCGGGAGGAGCGTCTGGACCTTCTCCCCGTCCTTGAGCCGCGGGAGGAGGTTGATGACCGCCTTCCCCTTCGAGTGGCGGCTGCCCTCGGGCAACTGGTACGCCTTCAGCTGGTAGACCCGGCCCTGGTTCGTGAAGAACAGCACGTCGTCGTGGGTCCGGGTGACGAACGTGCGGATGACGTAGTCCTCCTCCTTCGTCTCCATCCGGATCAGGCCGCGGCCGCCGCGGTGCTGCCGCCGGTACTGGTCGAGCGGGAGGCGCTTGATGTAGCCGTCCCGGGTCACGAGGACGACCACGTCGGTGTCCGGGATCAGGTCCTCGAACGTCCGCGCGGTGAACGCCGGGACGATCCGGGTCCGCCGCTCGTCCCCGAGCCGCTGCTTCAGGTCGTCGAGCTCCTCGACGATCAGGTGGTCGAGCTTCTCCCGGGAGGCGAGGATCTCGCGGAGGGTCGTCGCGAGCGCCTCCTTCTCATTCTTCTCCTGCTCGACCGCCTCGCGCTCGAGCGCGGTGAGGCGCGCGAGCCGCATGTCGAGGATCGCCTTCGCCTGCTCGGTCGAGAGGAGGAACTTCCCCATCAGGCTCGCCTCGGCGGCCGGGACGTCCTTCGAGCGGCGGATGATCCGGATCACCTCGTCGATGTGGTCGATCGCGGTGAGGAACCCCTCGAGGAGGTGGAGCCGCTCCTCGGTCTTCCTGAGGTCGAACGTCGTCCGCCGGGTGAGGACCGCGCGGCGGTGGTCGAGGTGGAGGAGCAACAGCTCCCGCATCGGCAGGACGCGGGGCCGGCCGTCGACGAGGCAGAGGTTGATCACGCCGAAGCTCGTCTCGAGCGGCGTGTGCTCGTAGAGCCGGTTCAGCACGATCTCGGCCGGGACGTCCCGCCGGAGCTCGAGCACGATGCTCGTGCCGCGGCGGTCGGACTCGTCCCGGAGGTCGGTGATCCCGTCGATCCGCTTCGTCTTGACGAGGTCGGCGATCAGCTCGAGCAGCGCGGTCTTGTTGACCTCGTACGGGACCTCGGTGATCACGATCTCGTCGCGCCCGTCCCGCTCGCGGACCGTCGCGGTCCCGCGGAGGTGGATCGTCCCGCGGCCGGTCGCGTACGCCTCGCGGATCCCCTCCTCGGCGAGGTACCCTCCCGTCGGGAAGTCGGGCCCCGGCAGCACGCGGCGGATCTCGTCGATCCCCGCGTCCGGGGTCGCGAGGAGGAGGAGGAGCGCGTTCGCGACCTCGGTCAGGTTGTGCGGCGGCATGTTGGTCGCCATGCCGACCGCGATCCCGGCGGACCCGTTGACGATCAGGTTCGGGATCTTCGCGGGAACGTCGAGCGGCTCCTTGAGGGTCCCATCGAAGTTGTCGGTCCACTCGACGGTCTCCTTCTCGATGTCGGTCAGCAGCTCCTCGGCGATCGGCGAGAGCCGGGCCTCGGTGTACCGCATCGCCGCCGGGGAATCGCCATCGATCGAGCCGAAGTTCCCCTGGCCGTCGATCAGCGGGTAGCGCAGGCTGAACGACTGCGCCATGCGGACGAGCGCGTCGTAGACCGCGAGGTCCCCGTGCGGGTGGTACTTGCCGAGGACGTCCCCGACCGTGCGCGCGGACTTGCGGTACGGCCGGTCGTGGGTCGCCCCGGACTCCCACATCGACCAGAGGATGCGGCGCTGCACCGGCTTGAGGCCGTTCCGGCCGTCCGGGAGCGCCCGCCCGACGATCACGCTCATCGCGTAGTCGAGGTACGACTGGTGCATCTCCCGCTCGAGCGGGCGATCGTGGACCCGGTCGACCACCGGCGGCGGGACGGACTCCGGGGTCTCGCTCACCGCGCCTCCGGGCGGGCGTCCCGGGCCCGCGCGAGCTCCCGGTTCGCCGCGTCGAGGAACCGGTCCCGGCTCCCGGCGGGGATCGTCGCTCCGGCGGCGACCCGGTGGCCCCCGCCCTCGCCCCCGACCGCCGCCGCCGCGACCCGGCAGGTCGTCGCGAGGTCGACGCCCTCGGCGACCCGGCGCAGGGTCGTGCGGGCGCTGACCTTGGTCGGTCCCTCGCCGTTCGTGACGGCGAAGACCGGCCGCTCGGGGTCGAGGAGATAGAGGATCGCCATCCCGGCCTGAGTGCCCGCGAGCGTCGCGTCCGGGCTCTCGAACCACTGGAGGGCGCTCATCGAATTTACCCCTTCGTCCTCCAGCCGGCGCAACCCCCGGAGGATCCCGCCCCGCCAGGACTCCTCGGCCAGCCGGACGCGCTCGGCCGCCGTCGGGTCGCCGAGCGCGTACGCGACGCCGACGCCCGGCATCCTCGCGCGGCCCGCCGCGCTCTGGCGGTTCGACACCTCCTCGGCGTCGAGGCCGAGCGACGGGAGGAACCAGCGGTCCTGGTCGAGGATCTGGGCCGCCTCGGGCGCGACCCCGGCCTCCGCGAGGCGCGCGCGCAGCGCGTCCACGAGGCGGCGGGTCTCGTCGGCGGAGAGGCTCGTCGGCGGCCGGGCCACGTCGATCCCGAGCGATTCCAGCAACCGCCCGACCGCCTCCGGGCGGCCGGAGAGGCCGCGGACGAACGGGTCGATGCCCCCCGCGAGCGCCGCGCCCATCGTCGCCCCGAACAGCGCGACGCCCGGGCGCCGCACGATGTGGGAGCGGACGATCGCCTCCGCGACGAGCACGGCGTTGAGGCCACGGAACCCCCCGACGTGCTGGCGATCGCCGATCGCGCCCGAGAGGCCCCACGGCGCGTTGTCCCAGTTGCGCGGATCGAGGAAGACCGTGAACAGCCAGGTGAGGGTCGACGCGCACAGCTCGCTCATCCCGTCGACGCCCCAGTCGAGGGGGTTCACGAGCGCGACGTGCGCCGGGAGCGGCGGCGGGGCGGGCGCGCCCGGGTACTGGTGGTGGTCGAGCACGACCACCGGGTGCGGGTGCTGCGCGAGGAGGTCGAGCCAGCTCGCTCCCGTGTCGACCACGAGGATCGGGCCCCGGGTCGCGTCGGCGAGCTCGCGCATCCGCTCCCGCTCGACGCCCGCGAGCGGGGTCGCCTGCGCCGGGTAGCCGAGCCGCGCGAACGCGTGGAGGGCGGACGACGCGCTCGCGATCCCGTCCGCGTCGTAGTGGTAGATCACCCGCCATCGGCGGGGGTGCGCGAGGACGAGCGCGCGCGCCTTCTCGAACTCGGTCCGGTACCTCGGGTCGGCGACGAAGGCGTCCGGCCCCGAGGGCATCACTCCACCTGGAGCGCCGCCCCGGCGGCCGAGTACCGCCAGTTCTCCGGAAGCCGGCGGCGTCGGCGGTAGTACCGGGCGAGACGTCGGATCCGCGACTCCATCAGGTTCAGGCCCCGACGGTTCGAGAGGTCCTTCGGGTGGGTCTGGAGATGCCGCTGCAGATGCACGACCCGCTTCAGGAGCGCCTCGAGGTCGTCGGGGATCTCGGGCTTCACTCCGTGCTCGCTCAGGAGGACGCCGAGGCGGCGGCCCGTGATCGCCCGCGACAGGGGGATCGCGTAGGAATCCCGGAGGGTCTGGCCGATCAGCGCCTGGCCCATCCCGCCCTTCGCGAGCTGGACCGCCTGCGCGACGA
>JASHQY010000089.1 GCA_030038885.1 Thermoplasmata archaeon
GGGACGGCGGCGGCCGGCGCCGCGACGGCCGCGGGCGCCGGCCCCGTGCCGGGCGAGATCGCCGGCGCGGTCTCGGGGGCGAAGTAGACGTCCCCGGACGCGGGCGGTCCCGCCGGGGCGTCCGACGGTTCCTCGGAGCGGAACTCGGGAGAGTACGCGCCGAGGTCGAGCGACGGGAGCGGCGCGTGGACCGCGGCGCCGGCCTGCTCGACGACCTTGATCAGCCGTGCCTTGTACAGGCCGACCCTCAGGTTGCGCACGAGCTGGAAGAGGGTCCGCTGCTCGGGCGGCAGGAGGAGCGCCCGGCGCGCGAGCTCCTCGACGTCCGGCGTGAGCGAAAGGTTCTCCGGCCGCAGGTCCGCCT
The DNA here is from genome assembly GCA_030038885.1 of Thermoplasmata archaeon. Lineage (GTDB taxonomy): Archaea > Thermoplasmatota > Thermoplasmata > Lutacidiplasmatales > UBA184 > Lutacidiplasma. Next base: position 365 of record JASHQY010000089.1, read on the forward strand.
CGAGGACCGCCTTGAGGTAGCCGAAGAGCCGCTGGATCTGCTCGAGCGAGAAGTTCGGCGGAGAGAGCACCGCGACGTCGGCCATCGTGAACCCGCGCCGCTCGATCCCGGGCGGCCGGCGCTCGAGCGCCTGCGTGATCAGGTGGTACGACGCGTTCTCGAGGTCGTGGATCTCGGCCTCCTCGACGCGGTCGAGCTTCAGGTCCGGCGGGCGGCCGATCGCCGCGAGGACCGGCTCGAGGAACTCGTACGGGACGTGGAGCGTGACGAACAGGTCGTTCTTCGCGACCGTCCGGTTCAGCTTCGCCTCGAGGAGGAGCGCGTCCCGGCCGTACCGCTGGATCTCGACGTCGCGGGTCTTCTGGAGCGCGAGCTTCTTGCCGTCCTTCGCCGGCGAGTAGTCGGAGTCGAGCGCGAGCGCGCGGTCGAAGCACGCCTGGGCCTCGCGCGGGCGGGACGTCGCGAGCAGCGCGACCCCCTGGCTCGTCCACGCCTGCTTGTTCGACGGGTCGGCCTCGCTCGCCCGCTGGTAGAACGCGAGCGCCTCGTTCGGGTGGCCGAGCCGGCCCGCGACGAACCCGGCGCGCAGGAGCGAGTCGACCGACGTCGGCGCGAGGCTCAGCGCGTGGGCGTAGGCGTTCGCCGCCTCGGGCCACGCCTGGCGCGCGACCCCGAGCTCGCCCCAGCGGACCCAGAGCGCGACGCTCTTCGGCAGGACCTCGACGCCCTTCTTCAGCGCGTCGGCGGCGGCGTCCAAATGGCCGAGCCCGCTCTCGGCCTCCGCGATCAGGAGGTAGAGCGACTCCTGCGGCGGGACCTGGGAGATCGACTGGCGGAGAAGCTCGAGCGCGTCGGCGTGGCGCCCCTCGTCGAGCAGCGAGCGCGCGGTCCCGGCGATCGCGAGCGGCGAGCGCGGCTCCCGCTGACGGACCTCGTCGTAGACCGCACGCGCCTCCGCGGGCCGCTCGAGCGCGCTCAGCACCTCGGCCCGGAGCAGGAGGGCCGCGACGTTCGCGGGCGCCCCGGTCGGCGACGCCTTGAGCCCCTCGTCCAGCACCTCGAGCGCGAGGTCCGGACGGCCGGAGCTCAGGCGCAGGCGCGCGCGGCGGATCGCGATCTCGACGCGGTAGACCGGATCGATCTCCGCCGCGCGCTCGTACGCCTTGTTCGCCTCGTCCGCGAGCCCGAGGCCCGCCGCGAGGTCGCCCCGCTCGAGGTGGAGCGTCGCGTCCTGGGCGGACGGGGAGTTCGTCGCGAGGAGCTTCGTGAGGGCGTCGAGCGCCTCCTTCTTCTCGCCGGCGTCCCGGTGGAGGCGGTACTTCTCGAGCAGGGCGTCCGCGTTCTCGGGGTCGAGCAGGAGGATCGCGGTCAGCGAGTAGAGCAGCTCCGACGGGCGCCCGAGCGCCCGCCAGGCGTCACCCCGCGCCTTCCACGCCGCGAGCTCGTTCGGGTCCTCCTTCAAGAGCTGGTCGGCGAGCGTCACGACCTCGGGATACTGGCCGGCGAGCAGGAGGGTCTCCGCGAGCGCGAGGCGGCCGTGGCGGTTCTTCGGCTCGATCTCGAGCCCCCGCCGCAGGTACGAGATCGCGTCCGGGTACGCGCCCTGGACGCGCAGGGCCTCGGCGACCTCGAAGAACGCGTGCGGGTCGCCGGACGCGCCCTGGACCGCCGACTGCAGGACCGCGAGCGCCTCCGGGCGGCGGCCCAGCTGGAGCAGGAGCTGGCCCTTCTTCCGGAGGAACATCGGGTTGTTCGGCTCGCGCTGGAGCAGGAGCTCGAGCAGCGGCAGCGCCCGCGCCTCCTGGTTCGTGTGCGCGAACACCTCGACCGCTCCCCAGAAGAGGTCGGGGTCCTCGAGGCCGCCCGCGATCGCGCGGGCGTAGACCTCGGTCGCCTCGGAGTTCCGATGCGTCTCGCGGAGCGCGTGGCCGAGCTCCTTCAAGACGTCGTTGCGCGCCTGGTTCTCGGAGCGGTCGAGGAACGTCTGGTAGGCCCGGATCGCCCGGTCGTGGTCCCCGACGAGGCGCGACGCGCGGGCGATCCCGAGCTCGCTCACGGACGCCGCGTCCGAGTCCGCCGACGCGCGCTCGTAGGAGACCAGCGCGGTCCGCGCCGCCTCGTCCCGCTCCGAGGAACCCTCCGGCCGGTCGTAGGCGAGCGCGAGGTAGAGGTTGCCCCGCTCGATCGCGAGGTCGGTGCGGGTCGGGTCGAGCCGGAACAGCTCGTCCAGCACGGGCGCGAGCTGGTTCGGGTCGTTCGATTTCGCGAGGACGTCCTTCTTCTCCAACAGGTACGGCAGCTCCCCGGGGTGGCTCGCGAGGAGCGCGTCGTACGCCGCGAGGGCCCCGGCGGTCTCGCCGAGGCCGGAGAGCGTGCGGGCGAGCTCGACCTGGGCGGCGACGTCGGTCGGCTCCTCGGCGAGGATCGCGTGGGCGAACTCCTGGACCGCGTCGGCCCGGCCCGCGGTGCGCGCGAGCTCGAGCGCCTTGCGCAGGTCCCCGAGCGCGTGCGGGTTCGCCTTCGCGAGCGCGCGGTACGCCGCGATCGCCGCGTCGGGGTGCCCGTCGGCGAGCTCGAGCTCGGCGATCCCGCGCATCGCTTCGAGGTGGTCGGGTTGGGCCTCGAGGATCGCGCGGCAGGCGGCGAGCGCGACGTCGACGCGGTCCAGCCGCAGGCCGAGGTCCCGGAGCTCGACGAGGTTCTGGAGGTTCCGGGGATCGACCGCGCGCAGCCGCTCCCGCGCCGCGATCGCGAGGTCGGGCGCGTCGGTTTCGAGCGCCTTCGCGATCTCGGCGAGCGCGGTCGCGTCGGGCACGGTCGCCCCCTCGACGATCCCCTTCGCGATCGGCACGGCCTCGGCCGCCCGGTCGAGCCGGAAGAGCGCGCGCGCCTCCAGGACCCGGGCGCGCGGATCGTTCGGCGCGAGGGCGTGCAACTGCTCGAGCGCGTCCAGCGCTTCCGGGAGACGGCCCAGGGCGGCGAGGAGGTCCGCGCGCGCCAACCTTAGCTCGACGTCGTTGGGGCTCGTCTTCAGGAGCTCCTCGCACGCCGCGAGCGCGGGCGCTTCGCCCCCCTGGGCCCGGGCGAGCTCGAGCTTCGTGCGGAGCGCCCGGGGGTTCTCCGGCTCGAGCTTCAGCGCCTTGTCGACGTACTGCGTCGACGTCGCGTCGAGCTGCTGCGCCCGCAGGTAGGAGTCCGCGGCCTCGTGCGCCTGCCCGAGCAGCTTCAGCGCGTCCCCGCGGGTCGCCCAGAGGCCCTTGTCGTGGGGATTCGCCTCGATCGCCCGGTCGGTCAGCGCAACGACCTCGGGGAGGTCTTCGTTCTGGGCCAGGAGGATCAGGGCCTTGTGGTGCAAGAGCGACACGGCGCCCGGGGCGAACTCGAGCCCGAGCTCGACCGCCCGGCGCGCGAACTCAGGCTGCGAGGCCCGGTAGAACGCCATCGCGGTCTCGTCGAGCCACGGCGCGATCTCCGTGCCCGCTTCACCGAGGTCCTTCCCGCGCGATTCCACGACCGCGAGGAAGGCCTTGAGCGCGCTCGTGTACTGGGCCCGGTCGGGCCCGCCTTCCGCCTCCTGGGCGCTCCGATAGCGCTTCCGCACTTCCTCGAGGGCGCTGGTGTTCGGTGGGCTCGGCGACGGGCTCGCGGTGGCCATCGGCCCTCGAACCATCCACCGCATCCTTATTCCACTTTTACTTGAGTCGTGGAGTGCGGGCCGCCCGGCCCGGCGCCGCCCGAGGCCGATCCGGTCCCGCCGTCACGCACGGGCACCGACGCCGAGCTCCGACGAAGCGCGGGAGTCTCGGTGCCCCCGGCCCCCGACCGGACTCCGGCCGGCGGGCGCGAGACGCTCGCTCGCGCCCGCCGCCCCCGCTTCGAGCCGCCGCCTTATCTCCCGGTGGAGCTCCGGCCCGACGTGGCGCCCCGCTCGCGACGGCCGATCGCCCGCAAGTCGATCTTCGACCCGGTGCACGGCCCGATCTCGCTGGACCCCCTGGCCCTCGAGCTGATCGGGACGCCGACGTTCCAGCGCCTGTGGCAGATCCGGCAGACCGGGTTCGCCCACCTCGTGTTCCCGGGAGCGAACCACACCCGGCTCGAGCACTCGCTCGGCACCTACTGGGTCGCGGGCCGGTTCGCGGAGCACCTCGGGCTCGATCGGAGGGTGCGCGAGCGGCTGACCACCGGAGCGCTCCTGCACGACCTCGGCCACGCTCCGTTCTCGCACACGCTGGACGGCCCGATGCGCGAGGTGCTGGGCCACCCGCACGAGGCCGAGTCGCGCGCCCGCATCGAGGGCACCGGGGGCGGGTCGGGCGACGTGCCGACGGTCCTCCGTCGCCACGGGCTCGATCCGGCGGCCGTCGCGGACCTCGTCGATCCGGCGCCCCGCGCGCCCCGGACGTGGCTCGGGGCGATCCTGCACGGGGCGATCGACGTCGACCGCGTCGACTACCTGCAGCGCGACGCGCACTACACCGGCGTCGCGCACGGCGCGATCGACGCGGTGCGGCTGCTCGACACGCTCGGGATCGTCGGGGACCGCCTCGTGTTCGCCGAGAAGGGACGGAGCGCGGTCGAGGGGTTCCTCGTCGGTCGGGCGCTGATGTACTCGAGCGTCTACTTCCACAAGACCGTGCGCGCGGCGGAGATGATGGCCCAGGCGGCGGTCGAGCGGCTGCCCGGCTACCCCGAGAGCGCCCGCGCGCTGTTCGGCTGGACCGACGGCGAGCTCCTGGTCCGCGTCGGGGACGCGGGCGGGGCGAGCGGGGCGCTCGTCCGTGCGATCGCGCAGCGCCGCCTCCACAAGCGGGCCCACGGTCTCCGCACGCTCGACCCG
>JASHQY010000090.1 GCA_030038885.1 Thermoplasmata archaeon
TACGTCCTCGAGCGGCTCGCCGGCGAGGAGCTCGCGAAGTCGCCGAGCCTCCGGACGGAGTTCGAGCACCGCGTCCGGACGGACCCCAGCTTCGCTGCGAGCCCGGCCGCCCGGCTCGGGTTCTTCTACGAGCGTTCGCCGTGGGGTGCGGCCAATCGCGTCGGCGAGTACCCCGTCGGCCGGTTGCCCTCGCTCGACGGACTCCCCCTGGACTAGCGCTTCCTACCTCCCGACGACCTCCCCTCGTCGGATCCGATGGTGAGCGCCGCGGAAGAGCGGCAAGGACAGGCCGATTCCCTTGGGGCCCGGCCTCGCTGGCCCCGTGTTCCGTGGTCGCGGGAGCGTGCGGGCATGTTCCCGGCTCCCCCGATAGCCGGCCCATCGAATCCGGCGGGGTCGTGGAGGGACCCTCCGGGTTTATGCCCTTGAACGGAATCCCCACGCGATGCCGCTCTACATGGATGAGCACAAGCACGTGAAGGGGGTCACCGCGAAAGCGGTCGCCGAGGCGCACGCGAAGGACCTGAAGGTCCAGGGAAAGTACGGAGTGCACTTCCGGAACTACTGGGTCGACGAGAAGCAGGAGAAGATCTTCTGCCTCGTGGATGCGCCGGACCCCCAAGCCGCGGCGCGCGTCCACAAGGAAGCGCACGGCCTCCTGGCGGACGAGGTCCACGAGGTCACCCAGGGGTAGCGCCCCGGGCCCCCGCGCTTCGGTCCGGTGCGGAGGGGTCCGGGTCGGGAGCTAGGGGCGGCGTCGGCCGCTGCGCGGAGGCCGGGCGACGGCTTCGACCTCGTGCAAGACCCGCAGCAGGTTTCCGCCGAGGATCTTGCGGCACGCGGCGGCGGAGTAGGAACGATCGATCAGGGCCTGCGTGATCTTCGGCAGGTCCGCGGCCGAGTCGAGGCCTTCCGGCAGCTGGCCGCTGACGCCGTCAAAGTCCGAGCCGAGGCCCACGTGATCGATCCCCCCGACCTTCGCGATGTGGTCGATGTGGTCGATCAGTGCGGAGAGCGGAGGTCGCGGGATCCGGTCGAGATAGCTGCGTCGGACCTTCTCTCGGTCGGCGTGGGTGAACTCGCGCCCCTCGGTGCGCGCGCGGTCCCGGGCGCGGGCGACGGCCGCGTCCATTTCGGGCGCGAGCGCCCTCGCCGCGTCCCGATAGGCCTGCGAGACAAAACCGGAGAAGAAGTTGACCTGGACCACCCCTCCCTTCGAGCGGGGTCCGCCCGACCGGCCGACCGCTCGGAGCATGTCGTCGGTCATGTTGCGGGGGTGGTCGCACAGGGCCCGAGCGCCGGAGTGCGAGGCGAGGACCGGCGCGCGACTGACGTCCAGCGCGCGGTAGAACGTGCGGTCCGCGACGTGCGAGAGGTCCACCATCATCCCCAGCCGGTTCATCTCGTGCACCACGTCCTGCCCGAACTCGGTCAGTCCGTTCTCGGTATGGTGAACGGTCCGATCGTCGAGGTCGCCGGAGGAGTCGGCCCAGTCGTTCGAGTTCGACCAGGTGAGGGTCATGTAGCGCACGCCGAGCGCGTAGTACTGCCGCAGCAGGGCGAGCGAGTTCTCGATCGAGTGGCCTCCCTCGATCCCCAGCAGGGCCGCGAATCGCTGCGCGCGATGGGCCCGCTCGACGCCCGCGGCGCTCGTGGCCAGGACCATCCGGTCGGCGTGGCGAGCGGCCTGGCTCCGGACGGAATCGATCAGCTCCAGCGTGCGGTGCGCGAACTGTCCCTGGTAGCGCGTGGGCTCGACCCAGATGGAGAAGAATTCCGCGCCAAGGTGGCCCCGGCGGGCGGACTCGAGGTTGAGGTGGCCCCCGCCGAGCGGGTCCGCGAGATCGAAGTGCTCGTCCACGAATCGCTGCGGTGTGTCGGCGTGGGTGTCGACGACGAGGGCCGAGCGGTGCACCCGCGCCGCGGAGGGAGCCTTGGAGGTCATCGGACGGTGCATGGCGAGCGCAATCTATGGCGAGTCAAAAGGCCGGAGGGGGACCCGCGATCCCGGCCCGGGCGGGATCCCGATCCGAGATCCTCCGCACGGCCGAGATCGCGCCGGGGGCGAGCTCGCTGCCCGGAAGTGGGGTTCCGATCGGTGCCGCTCCGCCCGCGTGGCCCGTAGGCTTAATTGACCGAACGTCTCCGACGTACGTGGCAGCAGGTCGCCGCCTCGCCGCGGTGATGTTCACCGACACCGTGGGCTACACGGCGTCCACCCAGGCGAACGAGGGTCGCACGCTCGAGCTGCTGCGCCAGCAGACGGAGCTGCTCCGCCCGCTCCTGGCGCTCCACCAGGGCCGGGAGATCAAGTCCACCGGCGATGGCTTCCTGGTCGAGTTCGACAGCGCGCTCAAGGCGGTGCAGTGCGCGGTGAACATCCAGCGCCGGATCTACGAGCGGAACTCCGAAGGCGGACTCACCCCGATTCGCATCCGGATCGGCGTCCACCTCGGCGACGTGGTCGAGAGCGGGTCCGACATCCTCGGCGACGCGGTGAACCTCGCGGCACGGATCGAACCCCTGGCCGAACCCGGAGGGGTCTGCGTCTCGGGAGCGGTCTACGAGCAGGTCCGCACGAAGGTCACGGATCGATTCGAGCGGCTCGAGCCCAAAGCGCTGAAGGGCGTCGAACTTCCGATGGAGGTCTACCGGGTCGTGCCGTCGTGGGAAGCGAGCGGCCCGAACGGCGCGGGGGACCACGCGACGCACCCTCCGGACAAGACCCGCATCGCGGTGCTCCCCTTCGCCAACATCAGCCCGGACCTGAACGACGAGTACTTCGCGGACGGACTGACCGAGGAGCTGATCGCGAACCTCTCGCTGGTCCCCGGACTGAAGGTGATCGCCCGCACGTCGGTGCTGGGCTACAAGAAGGGCGAGAAGAAGGTCGCGGTGATCGGCAAGGAGCTCGACGTCGGGACGGTCGTCGAGGGGAGCGTCCGCCGAGCCGCGAACAAGATCCGGGTGACCGTCCAGGTCATCGACGTCGCCACGGAGGAGCATCTGTGGACGGCGAAGTACGACGACGACCTCAACGACATCTTCGCGGTGCAGAGCGAGATCGCGACGAAGGTCGCGACGTCGCTGCCGGGGAGCCTGACCAAGCCGCAGGCCGTCGTCCCCGAACTGGAGCGGCCCAAGGAGACCCAGTCGTACCTCTCGTACCTTCAGGGGCAGGCGCTGATCTGGAGGACGGACGAGTCCTCCCTACGGAAGTCGCTGGAGCACTTCCAGAAGGCGCTCGAGAGCGATCCCACGTTCGCGCGCGCGTACGCCGGGCTGGCCCGAGCCTACATCAACCTGGGCAACGAGGGCTACCTCACCTGGACCGGCGCGATCGAGATGGGGCAGGCGGCCGCCGAGCGCGCCAGCAAGCTCGATCCGGATCTGGCCGAGGCCCACGCGCTGCTCGGGGAGCTCGCCTTCATGGCCGACGCCCCGGCGGAGATCCTCGACCGCGAGCTCCGCCGGGCGTTGGAGCTCAACCCCAACCTCGCCCCGGCCCACAGCATCCTGGGCGCGCTCGCGGGCTCGTTCGGCATCATGGAGTCGTACATCCTCCAGGCCGACGAGGCCTACCGGCTGGACCCGCTCTCTCCGCCGATGATCCGCCGTCAGGGGGAGGCCTACTTCAACTCGGGAAGGCTGGAGGAGGCCCTCGCGCACTGGAAGAAGCACCTCGAGACGGATCCGATCGATGCGTACCAGGGATTGACGGAGTACTACCTGCTCCAGGGAGACCTCGCGCAGGCGGAGTCGATGGTCCAGGAGCTCGAGCGGGTCGCCCCCAACTCGGATCCCGCGCTCTTGTGCCGAGGGTTTCTCGCCGGGCGGAAAGGGGACCGCGACACCGCGCTCCGGACGATCGCCCGGATCGACGAGCTGTTCAAGAAGGGCACGTCGCGCCAGTCGTCGATCGGCTTCGTCTACTACGCGTTGGGCGATCTGGATCGCTTCTTCGAGTACATGTTCGCCTCGGCCAGGAACCACACCATGCAGGCGGTGCGGGTCCGCCTCTCTCCCTTGTTCACCGAGGCCCGAAAGGATTCCCGGTTCGTGATGCTGGTCATTCAGGCCGGCCGTCCGATGCAGGCGAACAAGCCGGCCGGATAGCCGTCCCGCCGTGGCCCGGTTCCCTCGGTGGCCCGAGCGGCGTTCGGTGGCCTCCACGGCCGCAGCTCGAGTCTCGGCCGGGTCCGACCCCGGGCGCGGGGGACCGACGGGCGGTGCTCACCCCGGTCGGAGGGCCGCGCCGGTCGATGACCACCGCTGGAGAGCTCGGAGGAGGCCCGGCACCGAGCGACCGGTCGTTCGCTCCGGCGGACCGGTCCTCCCGTCCCCCGCCCCGGAGCGCTCAACGCTAAGGGGCGGTGCGCGATGGAATTCGACCGGGCGCGTTCGTGAAGGCGGCGGTCGTCGGCGGGGGTATTGTCGGACTCTTCACGGCCTGGTATCTGGAGCGAGAGGGCGCGGACGTCACGCTGTTCGAGCCCGGACCGCTCGGGGCGGGTTCCGTCCATGCGGCGGGGATCATCGAACCCGCGAACGCCTACCGGACGAACACTCTCGCGTTCCTGCGCCGCGTGGGCCGGCTCTGGAGGCGGGGCACCTGCACGTTCCGACGGTGCGACGGCCGATGGCTCTTCGAGAGCCTCCACCAGCTGGAACGACCGCCGCTCGAGGGGATGGACGACTGCCTCCACGAGATGGCGGAGACCTCGACGGCCCGGTACGCGGCGTTCGCCCGGGAGCGGAACGATTTCCAGTACACTCCGTCGGGCGTCCTCGAGCGCTACGATGATGCCCGGCACTTCGCCCACGAGCGGGATCTGGCGCTGGCCCGCCAGTCGCACTTCCCGGTCGAGGTCCGCGCGTCGGAGGGCGACGCGGGGGCACTGTTCTTCCCCGGGGTCAGCTGGCTGCACACGGAGCAGTTCGCCGAGCGCATGGCGCGGGAGCTGGTCGGGACCCACGTGGTCCATCGCCGGGTCCGCCGCGTGGACCTGGACGGGACCGTCCTCTCGGACGCGGGCCCCTCCACGTTCGATGCGGTCGCGGTCTGCACGGGAGTCGGCTGCCGGAGCCTCGGGGTACCGCTCACCGGTGTACGGGGCTACGGCTGGCACACGCGCGGCCCCCACGGCCTGAGCGTCGCCGTGATCTTCGAGGATCGGGGGATCGCCGCGGTCCCGTTCGCGGGCGAGCTCAAGGTCACGGGCGGCTGGGACTTCGATCTCTCGACGAGCCCGTACCAGGTCGAACGGGTGCTGAGGACCGCCCGCGGGTCGGTCCCCCTCGATACGATCCTGGACTTCAAGCAGGGGTCGCGCCCGTGCACGCCGGACGGATTGCCCACGGTCGGACGGAAGGCAGGCCTCGTGGTCGCCACGGGGGGGTTCCGGCTGGGCTGGAGTTTCGGTCCGGCGCTGGGCCGTCACGCGGCCCTACTGTGCCTCGACCGGATGCGGAACCAACCGTTCCTCGCTCGATTCTGCGGCGAGCTGCACTCGGGAAACCTGTAGCGGCGCCTCCTGAACCGCACGTTCCGTTGCGGTTACCGCGGGGCCGGCGGGCGCATCCGCCCCCCGGTTCCCGTTCACTTCGCCCTGCCTCAGCGCCGCGCGTTGCGCCCGCGAGGGGGCCGGAAACCGCGACCCGCGGATGCCTCTACACTTGTGGAGATACTCGATTTCGCGTACAGGTGTAGAGGCAACGATGGTCCCCGTCCGGAAAGCCGACCGCGGAGTCCACCGGTACTACTCCCTGGTGCACGCCTACCGGTGGGATGGTGAGGTCCGGAGGAAGGAAAGGTACCGGGCCCCTCCCTCCCGAGGGACCTCGAGCGCCAACGCTCGGCCGCGGAGCGGGAAGTCTGGGAGGCCACTTGGTTCCGGGAGGTTCAGCTGATTCGAGACGCCTACCAGGCGCACCTCGGGACGCCCCCGGTCGAGGCGATCGAAAGGGAGCGTCGGCAATTCCTCGTCGAATTCACGTACGACACGAATCGAATCGAAGGATCGACCCTCACGTATCGGGAAACGGCGGACCTGCTTCGGTTCCGACCGAGTGGACGCCCGGCCTTCACGCCCCCGGAAAGGTACCACGGTCGCACGCGCTCCCCCGGCCGAGTCACGCCCCTTGTACGAAAGCGCGCTTCACGAGGTCGCGGGTGCACGCGGGGCGGATCTCCCCCACGTTCGAATGCCGTGCGACAATAGGAGCGGGAGGTTCATCATCGCGGAGCCCACGCCCGCCACCACGAAGGTCCAATCGATGCCGTAGAGCACGACCAGGACTCCCCCGACCGCCAGTCCGGCGGGAATCATCGCGAAGCTACCGGCCTCGTCCGTCGCGAAGAACCGCCCCAGGTACTCGTCCGGCACGGTGCGCTGGACCCCGACCAGCCACAGGGTGTTGCCGACGGACAGTCCCAATCCACCGGCAAGCGAGAGGGCCACCGCCCACGGAAGCGAGTCCACCCACGCGAGCCCGACGACGAACGCCCCGGTGGCCGTCCAGGAGATCGGCACCCAGATGCCGGGCTTCCGCTCGAGGTGGATCCGCGCGGGAAGGATCGCCCCGATCGCGAACCCCGCCGTCGATGCGGCGACGAGGAACGCGTAGCCCGTGGCGCCCTGGTGGAGTGCGTTCCCCGCGTAGATCACCGTGAATCCACCCCACATCGTGAGGAAGAAGTTCGCGCCCATCGCGGTCAGCGTGATGAGGAGCAGCACCGGCTGAGAACGAAGGTACCGAAGGCCGTCCCCCACTTCGCGCAGCAGGGACGAACGCCGGGCCTCGGGGTGGGTCGGCTCGGTGGAGCCGAGCCCGATGACCATGAGAAAGATCATAGTCGCCGACACGGCGAACGTCGCCGCATTGATCGCGAGCCCGACCGCCGCCCCCACGGTCACCAGCACGAGCCCCCCCACGGGGCTCCCCGCGAACTGCGCGATCGTGCTGCCGCCCTGGAGGAGCCCGTTGCCGTCCGCCAGGTCCTCCGACCGCAGGATCCGGGGGATCGACGCGTTGGTGGCCGGGCGGAAGACCGTGCTGAAGGTCGCGACGACGAACACGGCGGCGATCAGCGTGACGAGGCTGACGCCGTAGAGGAGCACGAAGATCGCCAGTCCGCCGAAGGTGATCGCCCGAGCGACGTCGCAGGCGATCATGAGCCGCCGTCGGTCGAGTCGATCGATCAGGGCTCCCGCGAGGAGGCCGAATCCGAGCGTCGGGAGGAACTGGACGATCCCGAGGATCGAGATCGCGATCGCCGAGTGCGTGGCCGCATAGACGAGCCACACGATGATGATCGATCCGATCGCGGTGCCCGCGGCCGACGTGAGCGACCCGACCCACAGGCGAGCGAAGTTGCGGTCGCGCAGCACCCGCAGGGGGCCGGCGGGAGCGGTCGGAGTCGCTGCGTCGGACGGCACGGCCCGGACCGCTGGCCGGCCGGACTCAAAGGGTTGCCCGTCCGCGCTTGGGAATCCCAGGTCTTCGGTGCGGAACCGGGCCGCCTTCGTCGGATTCTCGGCCGGAATCCGGAGGTCCGTGCCCGCACCACTCTCGTGCTCGAAGTGCTCCTCTGGGGTGGGCAGAGCCCACGCACGTCCGTCCCGACCCCGACCGGAAACGTGGAACCGAGAACACCGCGAGCCGCTGCTCAGGGTCACCCGCGCGGGCGGCCGCACTCCCTTGCGGGGTGAGACTCCCCGCATTCGGAGGGAGGCAGCCCTTGGACGAGGTCCGGGCGGTCCGCAGGGGGTTCTTGCATACCTCAACTCGGGTGACGGAGGTGGGGTGGAGGAATCCTCTGAACTCCCGGCGCCTCAGTCTAAATTGCCCGATGGTTTGCGGGCTTCGATGAAGGCCGCCGTCGTGCGCGCACGCGGGCAATCGCCAGCCTACCTCGACTTTCCCGCGCCATCCCCCCACCCGGGAGAGTCCTTGCTCCGCATCGCCACCTCGGCGCTCAGCCGGACCACCAAGAGCAGGGCGTCCGGAGCCCACTACGGTTCCCCCTCGGACTTTCCGTTCGTCGCGGGGGTCGATGGCGTGGGTCGGCGGGAGGATGGGACCCGGGTCTACTTCGTGTTCCCCCGACCCCCGTACGGCAGCTTGGCGGAGCAGACCGTGGTGGACGCGAACCGTTGCCTCCCGGTGCCCAGCACCTTGACGGACG
>JASHQY010000091.1 GCA_030038885.1 Thermoplasmata archaeon
GGCGGGACCTCGGGCACCGGCACGCACTCCGTCAACGGCACGCTGAGCACGCCCGGGGCGGTCACGCTGACCGGCTACGACCTGACCGGCACCGATGGCATCCCCGCGTTCGCGGACCACGTGCCGCGCTATGCGATCGTGCTGATCGTCGCGGGACCGCTCGGGAACTACGACGGGTTCGTGCTCGTTCCGCACGGCTTCGGCCTGTTCAGCGGCGCGACCCCGCCCTACGCCTCCGAATCGCTCGGGGCCGCGTCGATATCGGCCCAGACGCTCTACCTGAGCGAGGGGCCGCGGGGTCCCGCGGTGACCGCGGGCGCCACGACCTTCGGAGCGAGCACCAGCGCGGTGAGCACCCTCGAGGCCTCGTCGGAGAGCGGCGTCGCCCCGGCGGCGGCGTCCTCGCCGGGCGCGACCGTGATCGGCTCCCCGATGAGCGTCGATCAGGCCCGGGCGGAGAACCAGTGCCTGACCGGCGGCTGCACGAGCGCGACCGGGCCGATCTTCGGGGTCGGCGCGATCGTCGTGATCGCGGGGGTCGTGATCGTGGCGGCGGTCGGAACCGTGGCAGCCATCGCCTGGAGCGCGCGGCGCCGGTCCCGCCCGGGCCCGGTCCGGGAGTACGGGGTTCCCCCGGCGGTCGCCGTCCCCCCGCCCTCCTCGCCCACGGCCCCGCCGGCGAGCGGCCCGTCCGCTCCCCCGGAGCCTCCGCGACAGTCGTAGCGGGCACCGTGCCCCACGGGCGGGCCTCTTCGGGGGCCCGCTCCCAACCTTTTCCGGCCCTCTATCTCTTCGACGACCGGGCGGACTCGAGCACCTCGCGGTCCGCGGGATAACGGACCCGTCGCACGGCCTCGGCGAGGGGCACCCACTCGGCCCGGTCGAAGATCGGTTCGGGCCGCGCGTCGCGTTGCGCCGTCCGGCCGCGGAAGAAGACGACCGACTTGTGGACGTTGACGCCCTTGCGCGGATGGAAGAACCGGTATGCGACCTCGCGCAGCTCGCCGTCGAGCTCCACGGAGTCGAGCCCCGCCTCCTCGCGCGCCTCGCGGACCGCGGCCGCTTCGAGCGACTCGCCGGGGTCGACGTGGCCCTTCGGCAGGCACCACCGGTCCTCCTCGGCCTGGTGCAGGAGGAAGACCGTCCCCTCGTCCCCGAAGATCACGACGCCCGCGGCGAGCTCGGGGACGATCGGCGCCCCGGGCCGGTAGGGCTGCGTGGTCACGGGCATCGCCCGAGCATCCGGCCGGCCCGTAAGAAGGCTGCCGGCGCGCGCCGTGACAGGCTCGGCGGCGTCGCCCCTGAACGCTTATGCCCGGTGGTTCCTGCGCGCTCGGCGATGCTCGCACCGGACGAGGAGTACCACGACCTCGCGACCCTGGTCCGCGGCAAGGCGCGGAAGAACGGCAGCCGGGTCGCGGTCCGCTTCGATCGTCGATCGATCTCGTACGCCGACCTCGACCGGGAGAGCGAGCGGATCGCGAACGGGCTCGGCGCGGCCGGCATCGGACCCGGCGACCGGGTCGCGGCCTTCCTGTTCAACACTCCGGAGTTCCCGCTCCTCTGGTTCGCACTCGCGAAGCGCCGCGCGGTCCTGGTGCCGCTCAACACCGCGCTCAAGGGCGAGATCCTGCGCTACGAGCTCGCCGACTCGAGCCCGCGCGCGCTCGTGATCGACGGGCGCCTGTGGAGCAGCTACGCCCCGGTGCGCGACGCCGTCCACGTCGGCCGCGAGTGGGTCGCGCTGCCCGCGGCCGAGGGGGAGGCGCCGCCGTCCGACGTCCCGAGATTCTCCGACCTTCCGACCGACCGGCCGGCGGAGGCGGTGCCGGCGCCCCGGCCGAGCGACCCGGCGGCGATCCTCTACACGAGCGGGACCACCGGGCCCCCGAAGGGCGCGATCGTTCCGCACGAGAAGACCCTGACGACGCCCCGGGAGATCGGGCTGAGGAGCCGCCTCACGCCGGGCGCCGTGCTCTTCTCGGCGCTGCCGCTCTTCCACTGCAACGCCCAGGAGATGACCCTCCTGACCGCGCTCCTCAACGATCTCCCGGCGGCGTTCGACGAGCGCTTCCACGCGTCCGCGTACTGGGAGACCGCCGCGCGGATGGGCGCGACCCACGTCTCGCTGCTGATCGCGATGGTCAACGTGCTGTTCAAGCAGCCGCCGAAGGGCTCCGATCGGACCCACGCGGTGCGGACCGCCCTCACCGCCGGCGCGACCAAGGCGGTCTGGCCCGAGTTCGAGCGCCGCTTCGGCGTGACGATCATCGAGCTGTACGGGATGACCGAGTGCGGGTGCACGACCCTCATGAACCCGCCCGACGCGATCCGCGTCGGCTCGGTCGGGACCCCGCTCGGATTCGTCGAGGCCGACGTGGTCGACGACGACGACCGTCCGGTGCCCGCCGGCGTGCGCGGCGAGCTCGTCGTGCGGCCGCGCCGGCCGTTCACGATGTTCTCGGAGTACCTCGGCAAGCCCGAGAAGACCGTCGAGTCGTGGCGGAACCTGTGGTTCCACACCGGCGACTACGTCACCCGGGACGCGGACGGGTACTACTACTTCGTCGACCGCAAGAAGGACGTGATCCGGCGGCGCGGCGAGAACCTCGCGCCGTACGACGTCGAAAGCGTGCTCAACCGGCACCCCGCGGTCTTCGAGTCGGTCGTGGTCGGCGTCCCGTCGCCGCTGGGCGAGGAGGACGTCAAGGCGTTCGTCCAGCTGAAGCCCGGGGCGACCGCGTCCCCGCGCGAGCTCTTCGAGTTCTGCGCCGAGCACCTGCCGTTCTTCATGGTCCCCCAGTACCTCGAGTTCATCGACGAGATCCCGAAGACGGCGAACCAGAAGTCGCAGCGGTTCGTCCTGCGGCAACGCACGGGAGGTACGACGTACGACCGGGAATCCTTCGGCATCGTCCTCCGCCGGCCGTAGGGTCGCCCGGGCGCGGGCGCGCCCGGTCGTTCTCCTCGACGCGAACGCGCTGTTCCTCCCGATCCGGGTCGGCTTCCCGCTCGAGCCCGAGATCGAACGGGGGGTGCCGGGGGCCCGGGTGCGGGTCGCGGAGTCCACCGTGCGGGAGCTCGATCGGCTCGTCGCGCGGGGAACTCCCGGGGCCGCGGCGGCGCGCGCGCTCGCGGGCCGGTTCCCGACGACCCCGGCGCGCGCGGAGGGGGACGCGGCGGTGATCGAGGTCGCGCGCCGGG
>JASHQY010000092.1 GCA_030038885.1 Thermoplasmata archaeon
GACCTCGCGGCGGCCAAGCTCGCGTGGATGCCGACCCTGATGTCGGACACGCAGATGGTCCTGCCGACCGACACCGTGATGTTCCAGGGGCAGGAGGTCGCCGGCGTCGTCGGGGTCGACCGCTACGCGGCCGCGGACGGCGTCGCGGCGGTCGAGGTCGACTACGAGCCGCTCCCCGTGGTCGTCGACCCGTTCAAGGCGCTCGAGCCCGGCGCTCCGATCCTGCGGCCGGACAAGGGCAAGAAGGACAACCACATCTGGCACTGGGAGGTCGGCGACAAGGCCGCGACCGAGAAGGCGCTGAAAGAGTCGGCGGTCGTGATCAAGGAGAAGATCTACATCCCGCGGATCCACGTCTCGTCGATCGAGACGTGCGGCTGCGTCGCGCAGGTCGACGCGATGGGCAAGCTGACGGTCTGGATGACCACCCAGGCCCCGCACGCGATCCGGACGGTCTTCGCGCTCGTGAGCGGCCTGCCCGAGCAGAACATCCGGGTGATCTCGCCGGACATCGGCGGCGGGTTCGGCGGCAAGGTGCCGGTCTACCCCGGCTACGTGATCGCGGTCGTCGCGGCGCTGACGACGGGCAAGCCGGTCAAGTGGATCGAGGACCGGACCGGCAACCTCACGTCCGACTCGTTCGCGCGCGACTACCACATCGAGGCCGAGATGGGCGCGACCCGCGACGGGAAGCTGACCGCGCTGCGGGTCAAGACGCTCGCGGACCACGGCTACACCGACGCGGCCGCGAACCCGTCGAAGTTCCCGGCCGGCCTGTTCCACATCATCACCGGGTCGTACCCGTTCCGGGCGGCGTTCGTCGAGGTCGACGCGGCGTACACGAACAAGCCTCCCGGAGGGATCGCGTACCGCTGCTCGTTCCGGGTGACCGAGGCCGCGTACACGATCGAGCGGCTCGTCGAGAACATGGCCCACCAGCTGAAGATGGACCCCGCGGAGTTCCGCCTCAAGAACTTCATTCCGCCGGAGGCGTTCCCGTTCAAGTCGGTCCTCGGCTGGACCTACGACAGCGGCAACTACGGCGGCGCGCTGAAGAAGGCGATGCAGATGATCGGCTACGACGACCTCCGCGCGGAGCAGGCCGAGAAGCGGAAGCGCGGCGAGCTGATGGGGATCGGCATCTCGAGCTTCACCGAGATCGTCGGCGCCGGCCCGTCGCAGACGTTCGACATCCTCGGCATCAAGATGTTCGACTCCGCCGAGGTCCGCATCCACCCGACGGGGAAGGTCCTCGCGCGCCTCGGCACGAAGTCGCAGGGCCAGGGCCACGAGACGACCTACGCCCAGATCCTCGCGGAGGAGCTCGGGATCCCGGCCGACTCGATCAGCATCGAGGAGGGCGACACCGACACCGCGCCCTACGGGCTCGGCACCTACGCGAGCCGCAGCACGCCGACGTCGGGCGCGGCCGCCGCGATCGCCGCGCGGAAGATCCGCGAGAAGGCCGCGAAGATCGCCGCGCACCTCCTCGAGGTCTCCCCGGACGACATCGAGTGGAAGGACCACAAGTTCCAAGTGAAGGGCGTCCCCGGGAAGTCGAAGACGATGGCCGACGTCGCGTTCGCGGCGTACACGAACCACCCCCAGGGAATGGAGGCCGGGCTCGAGGCGGTCGACTACTACGACCCGCCGAACCTGACGTTCCCGTTCGGCAGCTACATCTGCGCGGTCGACATCGACAAGGAGACCGGCCAGGTGAAGGTCCGACGGTTCGTCGCGGTCGACGACTGCGGCGTGATCATCAACCCGATGATCGTCGACGGCCAGATCCACGGGGGCCTCACGATGGGCTTCGCGCCCGCGATGCTCGAGGAGATCCCGTACGACGCGGAGGGCAACAACCGCGCCGGCTCGTTCCTCGAGTACCTCCTGCCGACCGCGGTCGAGACCCCGAAGTGGGAGACCGGGAAGACCGTCACGCCGTCGCCGCACCACCCGTTCGGCGCGAAGGGCGTCGGCGAGTCCGCGACGGTCGGAGCGCCGGCGGCGATCGTCAACGCGGTGCTCGACGCGCTCCAGCCGTACGGGGTGACGAACATCGACATCCCGCTCTCGGCGCACAAGGTCTGGAAGGCGATCCACGCGAAGGACCCGCACTGAGCCCCGAGGAGCGCGAGCGTGCACATCGCCGGCGATTTCCAGGTCCGCGCGCCGGCGGCGCGGGTCTACGGGTTCTTCCTCGACCCCGTCGCGTTCACGGACTGCCTCGACGACCCCCACGAGTTCCGGGCGGTCGACGCCGACCACTTCGAGGGGACGCTCACCTCCGGGATCTCGTTCATCCGGGGGACCTTCCGCGTGCGGGGCGCCTACGCGTCGCGGACCGCGCCGACCGAGCTGAAGGTCCACGTCCAGGGCTCGGGCCTCGGCAGCGGGATCGACGGCGACCTCACGCTGACGTTCTCCGAGGTCGGCGGCGCGACGTCGCTCCACTGGCAGGGGGATCTCCACCTCTCCGGCCCGATCGCGACGCTCGGCGAGCGGATGGTGACCGGAACGGTCGACAAGAAGGCGGCGGCGCTCTTCGAGAACGCGCGCCGGCGGCTCGAAACTGGTGGACCGGCAGCGCGTAGCGCCTAGGCCCGCTCGCGGTCCGGGAGACGGGCTCCGAGACGTGTTCGGCCCTCGGAGGGTGTCGGCGGAGAGCTACCGAGCGGACGGGGACTCGGGGGTCATCCATCCCGCGACCTGGGCAGCGCGGTGTCCGTTCGGAGAGATCGCCGCCGGGATCGGGCGGCGCATGGGTTTAAGTACTCGCTAGGAGTACAAATTGTGGTGAAAAGTGCTCCCATTCGACCTAGATTCCTTCGAGATCCGGCCCTCGAAGCACTTTCGCAACACCAAAATGCGGAAGTGGGACTGGGACGTGCACGACGTCCGGGAGGCCCTGGCCGAGCCGACCAAGGTCGTCAAGCGGGGTTCGGTGAAGTTCGAGGTCTGGGTCCGCAAGTCGGGATCGAAGAAGCTGGTCCTGGCCTGCTACCGCGAAGAACAGGTGGTGCTTATCGTGACCGGGACTGAGGGCTGATTCATGGAGTGTCCGGTGTGTCGCAAGGGCGTCCTGCAACCGGTGGACGACATCCTATCGGAGGTAGAGGGGTTCGCGTTTGTCGAACGAGGAGATCGATGCCCCCACTGCGGAGAGGAGTTCATCGGTGAGGCGGACAGCGAACGGACGATTCGGGTGGCTCGCCGACTCGGGATCTGGGGAGAGCCGCTGAAACTTCAGCGAAAACTGTCGGCGAGCGGACGGGGTGTCGTCTTGCGCATTCCGGAGGATCTCCGACGGAGCATGCACATCAAGGGCAACGAGCGCGTATCGCTCGCCAAGGTCGGCAAGCGGCGTATCGTCCTCGACCTGGACGCGGCGGCCGAGGGCTAGCGAGACACGGGCGTGACTCTCACGGAGCGCCGGCTCCCCTCCTTCCCGGAGCGCGCGTAGCTCCCCTCGCGGGCGTCCGTTC
>JASHQY010000093.1 GCA_030038885.1 Thermoplasmata archaeon
AATGGATTCCGTAGTAATCGCGGGTCAACATCCCGCGGTGAATGTGCCCCTGCTCTTTGCACACACCGCCCGTCAAGTCATCCGAGTTGGGTCGGAGTGAGGGTGGCTCATCTGGGTCGCTCGAACTTCGGTTCAGCAAGGGGGACTAAGTCGTAACAAGGTATCTGTAGGGGAACCTGCAGATGGATCACCTCCTACGAACGCCCGCGTTCGCGCGGCGCCGTTCGGGTCGCGATCCGACGTGCTGACCGTACGCGCGACGCTCTCCTTCCCCATCGGCCATCAACTCATTTTTGGGTAGTTACCACCATATTATTACCTCCTCCCCGGTGGGCGACCCGATGCTCGAGATGCCCCGGGCGCGCGCGGTGCCTGCGGTCCTCCGGCCGGCGGCCCGCGCGCTCGCCGCCGGCGAGCCGGTCCTGATCTTCGACGCGCTCGACCGGGAGGGCGAGACCGACCTCGTGATTCTCTCCGAGATGGCGACCCCCGAGCTGGTCCGCCTCCTCCGGCGCGACGCGGGCGGGTGGATCTGCGTCGCGATCTCCGACGAGCTGAGGGCCCGCCTCGGGCTCCCGTTCTACTCCGAGATGCTCGCGGCCGCAGAGCCCGAGTACCCGGTCCTCGGGGCCCTCCGCCGGGAGGAGCTGCGCTACGACACCCGCAGCCCGTTCGGGCTGCACGTCCACCTCCGCGCGACGTACACCGGCATCCCCGACAACGACCGGGCGCTCGGGATCCGGGCGCTCGGCGAGCTCGCGCGCGACGCGGGCCGGCGGACCGACCGCGAGCTGCAGGCGCGCTTCACGTCCGAGTTCAGCGCGCCCGGCCACCTCCCGATCCTCTGCGCCGCCCCGGGGCTCCTCGCCGAGCGAAAGGGCCATACGGAGCTCTCGATCTCGCTCGCCCGGATGGCCCAGCTCTCGGAGTCGACGACCGTCTGCGAGATGCTGGGCGACTCGGGCGGGGCCCGGTCGCCGGAGGCCGCGCGGCGCTACGCCGAGGCGCACGGGTTCGAGTTTCTGGAGGGACGGACGCTGATCGGGGCCTGGCGGGCATGGTCGTCCGCGTGATGGCGACGGGGGTCTTCGACCTCCTCCACCCCGGCCACGTCTACTTCCTCACCGAAGCGCGGAAGCTCGGCGACGAGCTCGTGGTCGTCGTCGCGCGGGACCAGACCGCGCGCCGCCTGAAGCACGAGCCGTACGTGCCGGAGCACGTCCGGCGCGAGATGGTCGAGGCGCTGAAGCCGGTCGACCGCGCGATCCTGGGCTCGACGACCGACATCTACGAGACGGTCGTCCACGAGCGGCCGTCGATCATCGCGCTCGGCTACAACCAGGTGTGGAACGAGACCGAGGTCGAGCGCGAGTGCGCGCGGCGCGGGGTCCCGGTGAAGGTCGTGCGCCTGGGGCCGCTCCGCCACGACGAGCTCGCGACGCGGCGGATCGTCGAGCGGATCCTCGAGGTCTCCGGCCACCGGAACGAGGCGCCCCCGTGAGGAAGATCGGGATCGTCGACACGACGTTCGCGCGGGTCGACCTGGCGACGCCCGCGGTGCGCGCGCTGAAGGGCGCGGGCACCGGCTTCACGATCGTCCGCCGGACGGTCCCCGGCATCAAGGACCTCCCGGTCGCGTGCCGCCGGCTCTTCGCCGAGGAGCACGTCGATCTCTGCCTCGCGCTCGGGATGCCCGGGCGGGGGGAGTACGACCGGACGTGCGCGCACGAGGCGTCGCTCGGCCTACTGTTCACCGGCGTGCTCGAGGCCCGGCCGATCGTCGAGTGCTTCGTCTTCGAGGGCGAGGCGGCGACCCCCGCCGAGCTCGAGGCGCTCGCCCGTCGCCGGGCCGAGGAGCACGCGCTCAACGCCTACGCGCTCCTGTTCCGCCCCCAGGACCTCGCCCGCCGCGCGGGCTCCGGGCTCCGCCAGGGGTTCCCCGACGCCGGGCCGGTGCGCCCGCGCCGCTGACATTCCACGGGAGGACGAACGATGCCGAAGCGAACGAACGAAGGGAAGGGCGTGACGGTGGCGATCGCGGCGAGCGAGTACCATTTCGACATCGCGCGGCTGATGCTCGAGCGGGCGCAGGAGGAGATCGACTTCCTCGGCGCGACCCTCGGCCCGGTCGTGCGGACCCCCGGGGTCTACGACCTGCCGCTCGCGGCGAAGGCGCTGTTCGCCCGCGACGACGTCGACGCGGTCGTCGCGCTCGGCGCGGTGATCGAGGGCGAGACGCACCACGACGAGGTCGTGATGGGCCAGGCGGCGCGGAAGCTCCTCGACCTCTCGGTCGAGTCCGGGAAGCCGCTCGGGCTCGGGGTGTCGGGCCCGGGCGAGACCCGCCTCCAGGCGCAGGACCGGATCGAGAACGCCGGGAACGCGGTCCGGGCGGCGGTCAAGATGGTCCGGCGGCTGCGCGATCTGGGCTAGGCGACCGGCCCCCGGCACAGTAGGTCAGGCGGCGGACCTCGCCGAGGACCACGAGCCCGAGCGCGCCGGTCGCGAGCACGAGGACGCCCGCGACGAGGTAGACGAACGGGATCGAGACCGCGAGCGCGAGCTCGCCCGCGAAGAACGCGCCGAACGGGGCCGCCGCGAGGAGGAGGCCGAGGAGGACCGACAGGACGCGGCCCATCAGGCGCGCGGGGACCTTCGCCTGGACCGCGCTGAACAGCGGGATGTTGATCACCGACGACACGAAGCCGACCGCGAACGACTCGGCGAGGGCGAGCGGGATCGAGCGCGTCAGCCCGAGCGCGAGCACGCCGGCGCCGAAGCCGAGCAGCCCGGCGAACACGACACGGCCCGCCGAGCCCCGGATCTCGACCTTCCCGACGAGCACGGCCCCGACGATCGCCCCGAGCGCGATCATCGCGCCGAGGAACCCGTACGTCGCGGCGCCCCCGTGGAGCACCGAGCCCGCGTACGGCGCCCACAGGGCGAACGCCGCGTTCCCCGCGAAGTTCGTCACGAGGCCGATCGCGATCAGCTCGAGGAGGAGGCGCTGCGACCGGACGTAGCGCAACCCCTCGCGGAACTGGTCGGCGAACCGCCCGATCGTCGCGTCGGCCTCGGGCCGGCCGACCTCGGCCGAGACCCGTGCGACGATCGCGGCCGCGGCGAAGAACGAGAGCGCGTCGTACGCGATCGGGATCGTCGGGCCGACGAGCGCGACGACGACCCCGCCGATCGCGAGGCCGGCGACCTGGTTGGTCGACGCGCTGAACGAGACGAGGCTGTTCGCGGTCGTCAGGTCCTCGCGGCCGACGGTCTGGGGGACGAGCGCCGTCGACGTCACGCGGACGAGCTGCCCCCCGACGCCGAGCGCGAACACCACCCCGACGATCAGCGCAAGATCGGCCCCGTGCGTGAGCACGAGGGCCGAGAGGCCGGCGACCAGGACCCCCTCGAGGACGTTCGTCCCGAGGAGGATCGCGCGGCGGGGCCACCGGTCGACGTAGACGCCGAGCACCGGACCGAGCACGACCGTCGGGACGATCGCCGCGGTGACGACGACCGAGACCGCGAGCGCCGAGCCCGTGGTCGAGAAGACCAGCCAGAGGAGCGCGACGTCGAAGACGTAGTCGCCCGACTGGGAGACGAGCTGGGACGCCCAGAGGAGGAGGAACGGGCGGCTCGCGAACGCCCGTCGGAAGCTCGGTTTCGGCGGCGCGGGGCGCGACGCCCCGGCGGGGGTCGTCCCGCGCGCGCCGAGCGCCTCGTCGCTCACCCCGTTCCCCGGAGGCGGGACCCCGGTCGGGTCCATCGAGGTTGCGCACCGGCGGTGACCACGTCAGAGGCCTACGCGCGAGCGCAGGTAGTCGAACGCGGTCTTTCCCTTCGCCGAGTGGGTCGTGACCTTCAGTTCGCCCGGCGGGATCGCCTCGCGCCGCTGCGAGCGGAGCGCGGCCTCGAGCCGCCGGAGCGGGACCTCGACCGTCACGTCCGGTGCGTCCGTGGCGCCGTCGCCGACGGCGACCCGGCCGTCCGGCGCGACCCGCAGCGTCGCGGTCTCCTGTTCCGTGCGGAACACCCAGGTCTGCGGCAGGTACGCGCGGAAGATCCCGCCGAGCAGGCCCGTGAGACGTCGCTTCAGCTCGGGCTCCCACTGGCGTCCCGCGTCCGCGAGGAGGTCGACCAGCGCTCCCATCGTCCGGGCGGAACGGGCGGACGCTTATACGGACAGGGGGGCGCTACCGTCCGGCGAGGAACTGCCGCACGCGCGCGGGCGTGAAGTACTCCGGTCCGACCAGGCGGGCGCCGTCCGGGCGCACGAGCACCGGCAACAGATCCCTCGGCCGGACCCACCGGTCCGCGAGGGGCCCGCTCCCGGGGGATCCGTCGAGTTCGACGAGCGCCACCTGCTGACCGGCCCGCTCGGCGAGGACGAGGACGAGGTTCGCGCAGTCGATCGTCTCGGGCGAGAGGTGCCGGCCGGTCGGGCCGTCGGGGTCACCGGACGCAGGGGTTCCGGGCGGCGGGGATCGGTCGTAACTCCCGAGGAAGAGGATCGGCGGGAGGAACGCCCCCGACGCGCGCGCGAAGGAGAAGAGCTTCTGCGACGGGAGCGACGCGGGACCGGGGCCGGGCTCGCTCGCGACGAACAGGAGCAGCGTGCCCGGGGCCGGCGCCGCCACGCGGACCGGAGGGGCGCCTCGGGATAAGGAGGTTCGCTGGCCCCCGGCGCGCGAGCGGCGTCGGGAGCCGTCTTAACCGCCCGACCCTCGGGCGGTCGGGTGCGCTCCGTGGAGGCTCCGCGCGAGTGGTACGACGACCTGCCATCCACCCAGGACCGGGCGATCGAGCTCGCGCGCCGGGGTCGGCCCGCGGGCACCCGGGTCGTCGCTCGCCGTCAGAGCCGGGGACGCGGTCGGCTGGACCACGCCTGGGCGTCCCCGCCGGGGTCGCTCTACCTGTCGATCCTCCTGCCGGTCGCCCCGGAGCACCCGACGTGGCTTGCGCTCGCCGTCGGGGCGGAGCTCGCGGGCGCGCTCGACGACCGGTGGCATCTCGGGCCCCGGCTGAAGTGGCCGAACGACCTCCTCCTCGAGGACCGGGAGGGTCGGGCCCGCAAGCTGTCGGGGATCCTCCTCGACCGCGTCGCCGGTGCCGAGTGCGCGGTCGCGGGGATCGGCGTGAACGTGCGGGTGCCGCCCGGGGGCCACCCGCCGGACGTCGTGGCGCGGACGACGTCGCTCGAGGAGTGGGTCGTTCCGTGCCCCTCGGTCGACGAGGTCGAGGCGGTGGTCGTCCCGGCCGCGCTGCGGGCGGCGGAGGCCCTCGCTGCGCCCTCCGGCGTCGAACGGATCCGCGCCCGCTGCCGCACGCTCCTGTTCGGGCAGGGACGGCCGGCGACCGTGGACGGCCGCCTCGAGGGCACGATCGACGGGCTCGGCCCCGAGGGGGAGCTCCTGCTCGACGTCGACGGCGAACGGATGACGATAAGAGCCGGTGACCTCCGCGTGGAGGGGATGGCATGAGCGAGGCGTTCGATCGCTGGACGCTGCGGAAGCGCAAGGCCCAGGAGGGCGGCGGGGCCGACCGGGTCCAGAAGCACCGGGCGGCGGGCAAATTGACCGCCCGCGAGCGGCTCGAGTCGTTCTTCGACCCCGGGACGTTCACGGAGATCGATCCGTTCGTCACCCACCGCGTCGAGAAGTTCGGACTGGCCGACCGGCGGCCGCCCGGCGACGGGGTCGTCACCGGGTGGGGCGAGGTCGACGGCCGGCCGACCTGCGGGTTCGCCCAGGACGCGACGGTCTTCGGCGGCGCGCTCGGCGAGGCGCACGCAATGAAGATCGTCAAGATCATGGAGACCGCCCGGAAGGCCGGCGTGCCGATCGTCGGGCTGAACGACTCGGGCGGCGCGCGGATCCAGGAGGGCGTGATGAGCCTCGGCGGGTACGGCGAGGTGTTCTTCCGGAACGTCACCTTGTCCGGGGTCGTGCCGCAGGTCTCGCTGATCCTGGGGCCGTGCGCGGGCGGCGCGGTCTACTCGCCGGCGATCACGGACTTCGTGATCATGTCGGAGGGGACCGCGCAGATGTTCATCACCGGCCCGGACGTCGTGCGCGCGGTCACCGGCGAGGAGGTCACGATGGACGCCCTCGGGGGCGCCGACGCCCACGCGACGCTCAGCGGGGTCTCGCACTTCACCGCGGCGTCGGACGCGGAGGCGATCCAGCTCGCGCGGCGGCTGCTCGCCTACCTGCCGCTCAACAACCTCGAGGAGGGTCCGGTCGCTCCGGCGGTCGCCCCGCCCGAGTCGGCCGGCGCGGAGCTCCTCCGGATCGTGCCGGAGGACGCCAACGCGCCGTACGACGTCCACGAGGTCATCGAGCGGGTCCTCGATCCCGGCTCGCTGCTCGAGGTGCAGCGGGAGTGGGCGACGAACCTCGTGGTCGGGTTCGCCCGGCTCGACGGCCGCGCGGTCGGGGTCGTCGCGAACAACCCGAGCTCCCTCGCCGGGACGCTCGACATCAACGCGTCCACGAAGGGCGCCCGGTTCGTCCGGTTCTGCGACGCGTTCAACCTCCCGCTCGTGACCCTGGTCGACGTGCCGGGCTTCCTCCCCGGCACCGCCCAGGAGCACGGAGGGATAATCCGCCACGGCGCGAAGCTCCTCTACGCGTACGCCGAGGCGACCGTCCCGCTCCTCACGGTCATCCTGCGGAAGGCGTACGGGGGGGCGTACGACGTGATGTGCTCGAAGCACCTGGGCGGCGACCTGAACCTCGCCTGGCCGACCGCCGAGATCGCGGTCATGGGGGCCGAGGGCGCGGTCAACATCCTCTACCGACGCGACCTGGAGGCCGTCCCGCCGGCCGAGCGGGACGCCGCGCGGGCCCGCTTGGTCGCCGAGTACCGGACGGAGTTCCTCAACCCGTACCTCGCGGCCGAGCGCGGGTACATCGACGACGTGATCGACCCGGGCGAGACCCGGGCCCGCCTGATCGCCGGGCTCGGGCTGCTGGCGTCCAAGCGCGACGAACGTCCCCCGAGGAAGCACGGGAACCTCCCGCTGTAGCACGCGGAGGCGTCGGCGATGGTCCAGATCACCGAGACCGTCCTGAGGGACGGGCACCAGTCGCTGATCGCGACCCGCATGCGGACGCGCGACATGCTGCCGGCGGCGGAGCGGCTCGACGCGATCGGCTACCGCTCGCTCGAGGTCTGGGGCGGCGCGACGTTCGACGTCAGCCTTCGGTTCCTGCGCGAGGACCCGTGGGAGCGCCTGCGCCTGTTGAAGCGCGCGATGCCGAAGACCCCGCTCCAGATGCTCCTGAGGGGGCAGAACCTCGTCGGGTACCGGCACTATCCGGACGACGTCGTCCGCAAATTCGTCGACGAGGCGGCGCGCCAGGGGATCGACATCTTCCGGGTGTTCGACGCGCTGAACGACCCGCGCAACATGGAGGTCGCGCTCGACGCGGTCCGCCGGACCGGCAAGGTCGCCCAGGCGACGATCTGCTACACGCAGTCGCCGGTCCACACGCTGCCCGCGTTCGTCGAGCTCGGGCGGCGGCTCGCGGCGATGGGCGCGGACGAGCTCTGCATCAAGGACATGGCGGGCTTCCTTCCTCCGACCGAGGGCGCCGCGCTCGTGCGCGCGCTGATCCGGGAGGTCGGCCTCCCGGTCGTCGTCCACACCCACTCCTCGAGCGGGATGTCGACCATGACGTGCCTCGCGGTGGCCGACGCGGGGGCGACCGCGGTCGACAGCGCGCTGAGCCCGTTCTCCGGCGGCGCGTCCCAGCCGCCGACCGAGACCCTCGTCGGCGCGATGCGGCACACGCCGCTCGACCCGAAGCTCGACCTCGAGGCGCTCGCGGACCTCGCCGGGTACTTCACGACCGTGCTCGACCGCTACCGACCGCTCCTGAACCTCCGGTCCCTGCAGACCGACCCCGGGATCCTCACCCACCAGGTGCCGGGCGGGATGCTCTCGAACCTCCTCGCACAGCTCCAGGAGCAGGAGGCGCTCGGCCGGCTCACCGAGGTCCTCGCCGAGGTCCCCCGGGTCCGGGCGGACCTCGGGTACCCCCCGCTCGTCACGCCGACGAGCCAGATCGTCGGGATCCAGGCGGTCCTGAACGTCCTGACCGGCGGCCGCTACCGGCAGATCACGAAGGAGGTCCGCGACTACGTCCGCGGCCTCTACGGGACCCCGCCCGCGCCGATCGACGCGGAGCTGCGGGGAAAGGTGCTCGCGGACGGCGCCCCGGCGATCACCGGCCGCCCGGCCGACCTCCTGCCGCCCGAGTTCGAGAAGATGCTCGGCGAGGTCCGGACGCTGGTCCCCGCCGCGGACACGGCCGAGGCCCTCTCGTACGCGCTCTTCCCGGTCGTCTACCGCTCCTACCGGGCCGCGATCGACCGCGGTCTCTCGTCGGACGTCCTCACGACCGCGGCGCTCGGCGTCGTCGGCGCGCTCCGCGCACCGGCGCCCGCGGCGCGGCCCCCGAGCCCGCCCGGGATCTCCGCGGCCGGGGTCGTCCCCTGGGCCCACGAGGGGCGCGCCCGCCTCCAGAACCAGCGGAGGTGGGTCGACGCGCATCACCGTCGCACGGAACGGTAGGACCGAGACGGTCGAGGTCGCGGCCGGGACCGACGCGGTCACGGTCGGTCCCGAGCGCTACCCCGTGACGATCGTGCGGGTCACGTCCACGGCGGTCGAGCTCGAGATCGCCGGCGAGCGCGTGGTCGTCGAGAACTGGCCGGAGCACTTCCCCGAACCGCCCGGCCCGGTCGACGTGAACGGCGAGCGGTGGACGGTCCGCATCGAGCCGAGCGTCGCCCCGGGACGCCCGGCGGCGCCGGCGCGGACCCCGCCCCCTCCGGGCCCCGGGCCGGTGGGGACGCCGAGCACGCCGCCCGCCGGCGGCGTGCCGATCGTTCCCCCGATGCCGGGCAAG
>JASHQY010000094.1 GCA_030038885.1 Thermoplasmata archaeon
CGGGGTCGGCGTCTACCTCGTCCTCCCCCGGCTCCCACCCCCGGAGCCCTGGTACGAGCTCGGCAACCCCGGCACCGCGAGCAACGGGGGCTCCCCGATCTACGTGGGCTGCAACAACACGCCGTGGGTGACCGGCGCGGCGTGGCCGGCCGCGGCGCAGCGGGTGACGCTGATGTGGTACGGCACGACCCATCTGCTCCCGCTCGAGGCAAGCTACTCCATCGGCGCCTCGGGGCAGTTCGAAGGGGCCGCGCCGCCGATCGACCCGACGAACGTCACCGGGGCGTACTGGCTCTTGGTCTGGGACGAATACCTCGACCAGACCGGTGTGCTGTTCGACGCGGTCGCGGTCCCCGCGGGGCAGGCCTGCCCGTAGCCGGGCCGGCTCGCCCCGGTCGGAACGCGCGGAGCCCGTGCGCGACCTTCCCGGGATCAGGCCCCCGGCGAGGGTGGGGGCGGGGGCGGCTCCTGCCAGGCCGGCGGCGGGGCGTCCGACGGAGCGGCCGCCGGAGCCGCCGGTGGAGGCGCCGCCGGGGGCCCGCCAGCCACCGCGAACGGGACAACCGGCGGTGGCGTTCGGCCCCGCCGTGCGAACAGAAGGGTGAGCACGACGAGGATCGCGACCACGACGGCGAGCGCGGCGATCACGACCCAGCCGAGCGTCCCGATCCCGGAGTGGCCGGACGACGGTCCGCTCGACGTGAGGGCGATCGCGAGCTGGGTCGTGCCGCCCGCGCTGACCGAGACGTTGTTGAAGTACGGCACGTACCCGGCCGCGGTCACCTCGATCGAATGGACCCCGACGGAGACGGTCGCCGAGAACGCTCCGCCCGAACTAACCGCCACGGCCGTGCCGTCGATCGCGAGGCTGCCCGACGACGGCTGGATCGTGCCGCTCACCGTCCCGGTGGCGTCGGACGCCGCGAACGCGACCGTGATCACGGTGTCGCCCGAGAGGGTCACCGAGCCGTAGGCCGGCGTTCCCACGAAGCCTCCCGCGACGACGTTCCACGCGTAGCTGACCGCCGGCAGATCGGGGATCGTGGCGGTCGAGGACGAGATCGTCACGAACCCCGAGTAGCCGCTCGCGCTCTGGTAGGCGAAGTACCACGTCGCCCCGGACGGGAGCCCGGTCTCGGTGACGGTGAGCGAGTGCTCCGCGACGAAGACGAGGGCGAGGGTCGCGTTGCCGGAGATCGTGACGGTGCCGCTGGCGGGATCGGGGGCGAACGCCCCGGCGGTGACCGTCGACCAGTCGTACGTGCCCGCGAGCAGGCCGCCGATCGTGAGGTAGGGCGTCGTGCCGGAGCTCGCCCCGGACGTCGTGTCGCTCGTGACCGAGACGCTCCAGGCGGTGCCGGCGGGCAGCCCCGACTCGGTGACGTTCAGCGAGAAGGCGAGCGTGAAGGTGACCTCGAGGACGAGGCTCTGGTTCACGATCTCGAACGTCCCGTCGGCCGCGGCGTACGCGGGGTCGTTCGAGGTCGGAAGGTAGCTGTAGGTGCCGGCGGGATCGGCGAGCGTGACCGAGCCGGGGGCGGCCGTCTCGTTGACGACCGTGCCGGTCTCGAGGTCCCCGAGCGGCGTCCCGCTGCCGTTGACCGGGGTCCCGACCCCCCACTCGGTGCCGGCCGGCAGGCCGTTCTCCTCGAACGTCACGGAGTAGATCGGCGAGTACGAGAGCGGGTAGTAGTCGCCGCCCCCGCCGTCGCAGTAGGTCACGAAGGTCTCGCAGATGTACGCGAGCGGATCCTCGAACTCGAGGTACGGCAGGGGGTTGAGTCCGGTGTACGGCAGCGAGTCGTAGGGGTTCCAGTAGAGCCCGTAGTCCCACCAGTAGTTCCCGCCCAGGTAGTCGCCGCCGACGATGTTCGTCGTGCCCGGGGTGTACGGCCCGTTGTAGGCCTGGCTGAACGCGTACGGGTACTGGTTGGGGGCGAGGCCGGTGTACGGGTCCCCGTAGAGCTGGGTCGCGGTGATCGTCGTGTCGAAGAGGTTGTTGTCCACGACGTCGCAGACCGCGCAGGCGGTCCACGCGGCGGCGCCGTAGAGGTACGCGTCGCCCCAGTCGGTGTCGACGAGGCCCACCGACCCGAAGTACGCGGCCACGGTCGCGTACGGGTTCGCCGACCCGGGGATCAGGGTCGTGAACGAGTTGCTCGAGATGTAGTTGTCCGTGCCTCCGTAGAGGAAGAGCGCCATCCCGCCGGTCTGGAAATCGACCCCGTAGATCGTGCTGGACGAGGTGTTCCAGAACTGCACGTTCGCGATCGACTGGGACGGGCCGAAGTACGTCGCCGCCGGCCACCACCCTCCGATCGTTCCGCCGAGCAGGCTGACGTCCGTCGAGTCGTACACGACGATCTGCAGGTCGTTCGACTCCGGGAGGCCGTAGTAGTCGATCGCCGCCTGGAAGCTCGGGCCCGTCGGGAAGTCGGTCTCGAAGCTCGGCGGCGAGCTGAGCGACACCCGGTCCACGTCGTAGAGGAAGACCCCGGGGAACACGGGGAACATCCAGTCGTTGAACGCGCCGAACCAGGGGAAGTAGTTGCACCCGACCAGGCTGATGCACGGCACCTCTCCGATCAGCCCGTACTGATTGTTGTAGAGCTGGTCGTTGCCGAAGCCGTCGACTCCGCTCGAGAGGTACGCGACCGCGGTCTCGTTGAACGCCCAGAGCGGCGTGTAGACGCCGACCGTCGAGTCGTGGGCCAGGGCGATCGAGTCGTCGCACGGTACGCAGGCCGCGGAGAGCTCGAACGTGCCCGACATGGGGTCGTACTCGGACGCGAGGACCCAGGTGCTGTAGTTGCCGAGCGGCAGCACGATCCCCGCCGTCGCGCCGAGCAGGTTGACGGGGGCCCACTGGTACGCGCTCATGTTCTCGACGTCGAGCCCCGGCGCGACGAACACGAACGCGGTCATCGGATCGACGTGGAGCGCCACGCGCGGTTGGGTCCCGAACGCCTCCTCGGGGGGGCCGTTCGAGACGTTCCAGAACCCGTACTGGAACGACGGGCCGGCGTTCAGCTCCGCGCAGTTCGAGCATCCGGCGAACTGGGCCCAGGCGCTGTTGACGCCGACCGAGGTCTCGCCGGTATCGCCGCCGACGTTGTACGCCGAATCGACGGTGCGGTAGGTCCCGCTGCTCGCGTTGAGGTACGTGAGCGTCAGGTACGTCGCGTCGGAGGCGAAGAGGTCGAAGTTGCTCCCGCCGCCCGGACCGCCGAGGGTGAGCTCGAAGTCGTCCGGGAGACCGAGGGGGTTGTCCGCGAAGCCGTTCGCCTCGAACGCGGCGGGCGGGGCGGTCACGGAGCTCCCGGGCGCCGTGGAGTTGAAGATCGCGTAGTCGTACCCGCCCGCGTAGTCCCCGAGCGCGGACGAGACCGTGTAGTTGAAGAGGACCTCGTTCCGCCCCTGGTCCATCGTGGTGTTCAGCCACAGGCGGACCGAGAACGGGTACGCGGCGGGGATCGGAGCGGAGAGCCCGTAGTAGAACTCGGGGCACTCGTTGAACCCGCCCGCGGCGAAGAACACGTTGCAGGTCAGCTCGGCCCCCGGGCTCGAGAAGTTCCAGATGTTGCTGACGAACTGGAGCGTCGAGTTGCTCGGAACGTACTCGAAGACGTTCTGGGTCCAGAACTGGTAGCCGGTCTGGCCGAAGAGCGTGACGTTCGTCAGGACCGCGTTCAGCTGGACCCCGTACTCGTCGGGGCTGCTCAGGTCCGCGCTGTAGCCGGAGAAGTCCGAGCTGGAGAACGACGCGTTCAGGCTGGTCGTTTGG
The DNA here is from genome assembly GCA_030038885.1 of Thermoplasmata archaeon. Classification (GTDB taxonomy): domain Archaea; phylum Thermoplasmatota; class Thermoplasmata; order Lutacidiplasmatales; family UBA184; genus Lutacidiplasma. The sequence continues at coordinate 3,785 of JASHQY010000094.1, forward strand.
GTGATGTACGGCGTCAGCACGCCCGAGACGTTGCGGAGCCCGAAGTCGCCGATCCCGTAGGGGGCCGGCGCGGTCGTGTAGGTGAGGTTCACATGCCCGCCCGAGGATCGTCCGGGGTCCGCGGCCGCGAAGTCCGGAAGGAAGACGTCCCGGCTCGAGACGCCCTTCGCGTTCAGCGCGGCGACGATCGCCGCGCCGCGCGACGAGGCGGGGGCGGAGTCCGCCGCCGCGGCGAGGGGCTCGGGCGGGGGCGTGATCGAGGCGGTCGACGCGGCCTCCGTCGCGCTCGGCGCCGCGGGCGTTCCGGCGGCGGAGGACTCCGGGGAAGCGGAAGTGGCGGCGACCGCGCCCGAGGAGATACCGGCGGTCGCTCCCGCGGCGAGGGAGGCGAACGCGAGAAGGACGATCAGCCCGATCGCGGCCCCGGCGGACCCACGAGACGCCGTCATGGTTTGGGGCCGGTGATGCGTCGGCAGGATAAACCTTGGGACCGAACGGCACCGAACCTCCGAGCGAACTCGCGGGATCGGAGGAACGGACGGCGCGCGGCCGCTCCCGGGCGGCGCGCCTCCCCGACCCCGACCCACGCCGAGCACCGCGGGTCGCGCGCAAACCCTTTAGGCGCGGGCGCCCGAGCGGGTCGCCGTGCCCGACGAGGGACTCGACCCGATCCTGATCCAGGTGACGGTGCCGCTGCCGATCCCGATGATCTACGGCGCCTTCACCGACCCCGCGCAGCTCGCGGGATGGCTGTGCGACGCCGCCCGCGTCGAACCGCGCGTCGGCGGCGAGTACGTGCTCGTCTGGTCGGGATCGGAGGCGTTCGAGAGCCGGGGCCGGATCCTCGAGATGCACCCGGACGTCGACATCGACTTTTCCTGGACCGCGCCGCCGGCCTACGCCGCGCTGATGAACGGTCCCGACGCGAAGACCCACGTGTACGTCCGGCTGACCGAATCGCCCGAGGGGATCGACGTGACGCTCGAACACTCCGGATGGGGCTCGGGCGCGGCGTGGGAGGAGGCCCGCTCGTGGCACTTCCACCTCTGGGACGAGCGGCTCCACCAGCTGAAGGACTACCTCATCAAGGCCGCGTACGGGTAGACCGGCTCACCCGCCGGGCGTGAACTTCCGGCAGACCGACTCCCCGCAGATCGCGCACGGGCCGGACGGGTCGAGACGAAAGTTCCCGCCGGACCCGATCGGCACGACCACCATGTGGTGCGTCGGCCCATGACCGCACCGGCACCGGGCGCGGGTCGGGGGGTACGGCGCGCTGTCCGCCGGCGGGGCCATCGCCCCCGCCACCAGCGGACGGGAGGGAAAAGGCTGCCGACGGGCTCTAATGGACCGGCCGCTCTGGGGCGGACGTGGACCTCGACGGATGCGCACTCCCGGAGGACCGGCTGTACGACCTCGAGAACGACGTCTGGTACCTCGCCGAACCGTCGGGAGGGCTCGCCCGCGTCGGCCTGCTCGGTCCGCTCGTCTGGTTCGCGGGACCGTTCCGATCGGTCGCGTTCCGTCCGGTCTCGGGAGTCGTCGGCCGCGGCCGCAGCGTCGCGACCGTCGAGAGCACGCGGTACACCGGGGCGGTCCGGCTGCCGCTCGACGCGACGGTCGTCGACCGCAACCTCGCGATCGTCGAGCGTCCGCGCCTGTTGAACGACGCGCCCTACGCGGACGGATGGGTCGTCCGGGTCCGCGCGTCGGGCGACGGGGTGCCGCCGGGGCTCGAGTCCGCGGCCGCGGTCGCCCCGCGCGTCGCCGAGCGGATCCGGACCCAGCGGATCCGCTGCTGGCCCCAGACCCCCGACCTCGAGCTCTACGAGATCGGCGTCGAGTGCTCCGCGGTCCTGACGATGCTCAACGAGGAGCTCGCGGGCCGACCTGCCGGTGAGTCGGTCCTGCTCGTGACCGACGACCCGACGAGCCCGATCGAGATGCAGCGCTGGTCCGACCAGACCGGCCACCGCGTGCTCGCGCATCGGCAGGAGGCGGACCTGCACCAGTACCTCGTCCGGAAGGAGGCGCACCCCGTGCCACGGCGTCGGCCCGGGGCGTGAAGGGGTTCGGGGGGGAGTGGAGGGGTCGTTCCCTTACGGCTTCTCGATCGGGGTCCGCACGAGGTTGCCCCACTCGGTCCACGAGCCGTCGTAGTTGCGGACGTCCGGGTACCCGAGGAGGTACTTCAGCACGAACCAGGAGTGGCTCGACCGCTCCCCGATCCGGCAGTACGTGATCACGGGGTGGGACGACGAGAGGCCCTTCGACTTGTAGAGCTCCTCGAGCTCCTCGCGCGTCTTGAACGTGCCGTCGTCCTTGACCGCCTGGGCCCACGGGATGTTCTTCGCGCCGGGGATGTGCCCGCCCCGCTGGGCGTGCTCGGTCGGGTACTCGGGGGGAGCGGTGATCTCGCCCGAGAACTCCTTCGGGCCGCGGACGTCGACCAGGCCGAACTTCCCGGCCTTCACGTCGGGGAGCACCTTGCGGACGTCGTCGAGGTACGCGCGCAGCTTCGCGTCCGGCTCGCTCGCGCGGAGCTTGCCGGCGCCCGCCGCCGTCGCGTCCTTCGTGATCGGGCGGTCCTCGGCGATCCACTTCTTGCGCCCGCCGTTCAGGAGCTTGAGCCGCTTCGCGCCGTAGTAGGTCAGCGCCCAGAAGGCGAACGCCGCGAACCAGTTGTTGAAGTCCCCGTAGAGGACGACCGTCGTGTCGGGATCGATCCCCGCCCGGTGGTAGAGCGCGGTCAGTGCCTCCGCGGAGAGGATGTCCCGCCGCACCGGGTCGTTGATGTCCTTGCGCCAGTCGAACAGCACGGCGCCCGGGATGTGCCCGAGCTCGTAGTTCGCGGCGGGGTCGTAGTCGACCTCGACCACGCGGACCTTGGGGTCGTTCAGGTGGCTCGCGAGCCAGTCGTTCTCTACCAGCGTGTCCGGATGCGCGTAGGCGGCCATGGTGGCGGGGTTCGAGTCCCCCGAGGATATACCCTCGACGGCCCCCGCATTCAGTGCCGAACGGGGCAGAATACGCGCGGAAATCTAACCCGCGGGCCCAGGTCCGGCGCCGTCCGCGTGGGGCGGCCTATCCCCGTCGACCGCGCTTCGGCAAGGGAGCGTCCGAGATCTCGACCGTTCCGGGGTCGAACCCCAGGCGGGCGAGCTCGTCGCGGATGCGCGCCCGGTGGTCTCCCTGGAGGTACACCTCGCCGTCGACCACCGAGCCTCCGGTCGCGAGGCGGTTCTTGAGCGACCGGGTGGTCTCGGCGAGGTCGACCCCGGGCGGGAAGCCGCTGATCACGGTCGCGGGCTTGTTGTAGCGCCGGGGCTCGGCCCGCACGCGGATGCGGGCGGTCTCACGGTCGAGCGCGGACAGGATCTCGTCGAACTCTTCGTTACCCATCGAATCGGTCTACCTGCCGCCCCCCCGAACGAGAGGGGCGGATCGGAAGCGGGGAGGGCCGAACGGAATCTCGGGGGACGCTGGGGAGCGACACTCGTTCGGTTCCGGTCCCGGGGAGCGCACCGGACGTACATAGGGTCTCACCCTGCTTGAACGTTTCCGACCGGCGGCTCACGCTTCCCCCCAGCGGTAGAGGCGCAGCGTGATCGCGAGCCCGACGAGCGCGCAGACGGCGAGCAGCGCGGCGTAGAGGAGAAGTTGGGTCGGGGTCGCGGGGGTGATCCCGAGCGCCCCCTGGACGAGGAGCGCGGCGTAGGTCGTCGGAAGGAAGCGGGCGGCGTCCTGCCAGATCGGCGGCAGCGCGCTCAGGGGGTAGTAGAGCGGCGAGAGCATCCCGAGGATCGTGAACGTGAGGCTCCCGACCGGCCAGATCTCCCGCTGGGTCTGGATGCGGCTCGAGATCGCGATCCCGATCGACGCGAATAGTACCCAGAGGGTCAGGAGCGCGGCGAACAGCGCGAGCCCGCCGATCGGTGTGAGGGGGTACCCCCGCGCCCCGCCGACCCCGGCGAGCAGCGCGACGAGGATCGCGAGCGCGGGGACCATCGCGATGAGGTTCGAGAACGCGATCCCGAACAGGTAGCGGATCCGGGAGAGCGGGCTCGCGACGAAGAGGTCCTGGAGCGAGCACTCGATCCTCCAGAACGCGCTGTCGCCGAGCGTCCAGCTGCCGATGTTCTGCATCGTGAACAGCATCGCCCCGACGATCTCGAGCGGCAGGAGGTCGGGCGGCGAGATCAGCGAGAGGAAGTACAGGAAGATGAACGGCAGGAGGACCGGCGTGATCGCGACCGCCGGGTTCCGCGAGATCCACCGCCATCCGACGATCCCGAACGCGGGGAGCGAGCGGCCCTCGGTCGGGACGCCCGGGAACGGGGAGTGCGCGGTCGCCATCTACTCCCCCCGGACGGTCCGGCGGGCCCAGCGGATCGCGAGGACGAACAGCCCGATGGTCTCGACGCCGAGGCCCGCGACCGCGAGGACCGCCTGCCACGGGGCGAGCGTCGTCACGCCGATCGCCGACTGCGCGAGCGCGGCCGCCGCGCTCGGCGGCATCAGCAGCACGATCGGTCGCAGCGGCTCGGGGAAGAGCCCGAGGGGGTAGAAGACCGGCGCGAGCACCCCGAAGATGTTGAAGAACAGGCTCGAGTACGCCCAGATCGCCCGGTTGTCGCGGAAGAACGTCGAGAAGATGTACCCGATCGACGCGGCCGAGAGCCAGACGGCCGCGGCGAGCGCGAGCAGGAGGAGTCCGGTCGAAAGGGTCAGCGGCACGATCAGGACCGCGAGCACGCTCAGGAAGACCGTCGGGGCCACGTAGACGACCATGATCCCGACCGACATCCCGACGAAGTACGCCTCCGGGGTCAACGGCCCGGCGAGGTAGAGCTCGTTCGCCTTGTGGTCGATGCGGAGGTACGCCGCCTCGTTGAGCACCCGCTGGCCCATCGTGAACGTCGAGAACAGGATCGCGCCGATCAGCGCGACGCCGATCAGCGAGGGGTCGAGGATCTCGACGAAGACGAGGATGACGCCGGGAACGACCATCGACGTCACCATCGCCATCCGCTCGTTCGACTGGACGAGGATCTCGGTCCAGAGGAACGCGGCGGTGCCCGCGAACGGGCGGGACGCCGCGAACGCGGTGCCGTCAGTCCTCATTGATCGACCGCCCGACCGCGCGCAGGAACGCCTCCTCGAGCGTGACCGGCCCGACGGTCGCAGTCATTCCCGATCGGGTCACGAGCCCCATCACCTCGCCGAGCGCGTTCGGCGAGACGACGACCGTGAGCGAGAGCCCGTCCGTGACGCACGTTCCGAACGAGCGGAACCGCTCGGCCTGCGACGCGCCGTCCGGGATCAGGACCTTGAGGGTGCCACCGACCGAGCGCTTCAGCTCCTCGGCGGTGCCGCTCGAGAGCACGACGCCCCGCTCGACGATGTAGAGCCGTTGGCTGAGCACCTCGGCCTCGTCGAGGTAGTGGGTCGTCAGCAGGATCGTCGACCCCTTCTGGGTCAGCGCGCGCAGCGAGGCCCACACCTCCCGTCGGGCGAACGGGTCCATCCCGATCGTCGGCTCGTCGAGGAAGAGGAGCGGCGCCTCGGTCGCGATGACGGTCGCGACCATCGTCCGCTGGCGCTGGCCGCCCGAGAGCGTCACCGAGAGCTGGTTCGCGAAGCCGGTGAGCCCCATCCGGTCGAGCGCCTCCTCGGTCCGCGCCTTCGCGGTCTCGCGGGCGAAGCCGCGGGCGCGCAGGTAGGTGTAGATCTGCTCGCGGGGCGTGAGGTGGAAGAACGGCTTCCCCTCCTGGGGGACGACCGCGATGTACGGTCGCGCCTTCTGCGGCGCGGCGGCGATGTCGATGTCGAAGATCTCGACCGAGCCGGACGTCGGACGAAGGAGCGTCGACGCGATCCGCAGGAACGTCGTCTTGCCCGCTCCGTTCCGGCCCAGGAGCGCGACGCGCTCCCCCCGGTGCACCTCCATCGAGACGCCCTTCAACGCCTCCACCGTGGGCGCCCCCCGCGACTGGTAGGTCTTTCGAAGGTCGACGCTCCGCAGGGCCTCTCCACTCATGGAATGCGGCGGACCCCGGCGCCGTACTTAGCCGCGTAGCCCGTCGCCGCCGCGGCCGCGCTCGCCGGACCGGGGCCGGGGCTTCCCCGGTCCCTCCGGCCGCAAATTCGGAAGGTCCTCGTCGAAAACCCGCCCGTCTAATGGTTCCCGCAGCCGCAACCGCCGCCGTTCTCGGCGTTGCTGCCGCAGGCACTGCATCCCCCGCTCAGTCCGGCCGCGTCGGGCTCGGGCAGCGTCGGGTTGGTGATCTTGAATCCGGACTGGTTCAGGTCCTCGACGTAGTCGATGACCGCGCCGTCGACGAACTTCGTGCTCGACGGGTCGACGAGGAAGGCGAACCCATCGACCCGGAGGACCTCGTCGTCCGCCCGGGGCTTCGCGAACGCGAGCCCGAACTGGACCGCGCTCCCGCCGCCGCAGCAGCCGCCCCCGCCGGGCTGCGCGTAGACGCGCACGCCGATCTCCGGCTTCTGCCCCCGAATGAGGGTCTTGACCTGCTCGACGGCCGCCGGCCGGATCTCTAGATGGACCATGGATCGTACCTGGACGATAGAACCGCGCCCCGGTCCTTAAGGTCTGTGACGCTCTCGGAGCTACAAACTTCCACGAGCAGCTCCATTCACTATCGGTGCGCAAGAGTAGCGGACGCGGATACAAACGTCGGTGAGTTACCCCTGAGGCACGGGACGCCCGCCGAGTCCCGGGCTAGGGGCTCGGCGGCGCGGGCGGCTCCCCCTCGTCGGAGAGGGGCGGTGCGATCTCGGGCATCTCCCGGGTGCCGGTGAAGGTCTCGGGGAGCTCGGTCTGCCGCAGCGGCTGGAGCCCGGGGGCGGTCGACAGATCGATCTCGGGCACGCCGGGCGCGGTCTTGCGCCAGCAGAGCCGGGCGAGGGCGTCGAGCCACCGCGCGGGGAGTCCGACCGACCGCCCGATCCGCCGGACGTCCTGCTTCGAGAGCTCTCCGACGGCGGCGAGGACGAAGAAGTACACCGCGAAGCACAGGAGGACGACGCCGAGGAGCTGGTACCAGGAGTTCACCGGGAGGTAGCGATTGAGGCGCGAGATCGCGCCGAACGCGATCAGCGCGCTCACGGTGATCCCAAGGATCGACAGCGGCTGGATCCGCACCCGGATCAGGGTCTCCAGGAAGTACGTGTTGAGCCCGAGCGCGGCGATCGAGGAGAGCAGCACGGCGACCGAGGCGGCGACGAGGCCGTCGCTCGCGGGAAAGACGCCCCAGGGAGGCAGGAACAGGAACACCGTCGCGAACAGGACAGCGACCTGGGTGCCGGTGAGGTAGAGCTCGAGCCGCTGCCGCCCGATCGAGTTCAGCGTCGACTGCATGATCTGGCTGAGCGAGAGCGGGATCGCGCCGATCACGAGGATCGCGAGGGGCAGGGCCCCCGGACCCGCGTAGAGCGCGTTCGCGAAGATGTTCAGGAAGTTGTTCCGGTAGACGACCAGGGCGAGCACTCCGGGCACGAGGAGGATCGAGGTGTACCGCAACGCCTGCCACGCCCCCTCGCGTACCGCCTGGTACCGCGCCTGACGGTGCAGGCCGGCGATGTACGGGAACAACGGGGTCGTGACCGCGGCGGGGAGCGAGAGGACGAGGATCCGGAAGCCGTTCGCCGCGAGGAAGATCGACAGGGCCCGCGCCTGCAGCCCGACGTCGACGAGGATCGGGATCATGTTCGTCACGAGGTAGTTCAGCATGAGCGCCCCCATGAGCGGCCAGGCGAACCGGAAGAGCCGCACGCCCTCGGACCACCGGAACGAGCCCAGCCGCCGAAGGACCGCCGGGAGCGAGTAGAGGGTCGAGGCGGTGGCACCGACGACATAGGCGAGCGTCAGGGCGAGGATCGTGTGGTCGTAGTACGCGACCCAGATGAGGACCGGGAGCCGGGCGAGCGCTTCGATCAATCCCGGATACTGGGCCCGGACGGAGTTCCCGAGCCCGATGTACATCTGATTGTACACGGTCGAGAACGACCAGAGGATCGGCAGCGCGACGAAGATGCCGAGCGACGTGAGCTCGAGCTGGCCGACCGTGAGGCCGACGCTCGGGGCGAGGGAGAACAGGACGACCCCCGCGATCGCGACCATCAGCATCCGGGTCAGGAGGTAGACCGTCGTGTTGTCGGTCGGGGCCTTCCCGCGGGCGAGGAAGAACGTGTACGCGGTGCCGAGCCGCAGGTCGCCGATGCCGTTGATCGACGAACCGATCAGGAGGAACAGTTGGACCGTGCCGAGCAGGGTCTGGCCGGCGGGGGAGATCCCGATGTGCTTGTACAGGAAGAGGCTCCCGATGAACCCGACCAGCTGGGTCACGACCGCCGCCGAGAAGACCGCCCCCGAACTCAGGGTCAGGGAGACCGCCTGCTGGGGGACCGCGGGCGGGGGCGACGCCGATGCGGACGCCCCGACGGGCAGGCTCGATCCTCCCAAGGCCGACCGGCTGTCCGAGGCGGACCGCCGCCCTTAATCCTGCGGGTCCACGGCCGTCCGCCGCGGGCTCACCCGCCCTCGCGTGAGGTCGGAGGAAGGTCCGCCTCCCGGGGGGTCCACAGCTCGATCCAGATCCCGTCGGGGTCCGTCAGGAAGACGAGCTGCACGTCGCCGTCGACGAACGCGGGAATTCGTACCCGGGCTCCGAGCGCTTCCAGACGGGTGACCACCGCGGGCAGTTCGTCGACCCGGAACCCGAGATGGTCGAGCTCGTCCCCCTCGCGGTACGGCGGGTCGCCCGGATAGTAGTTCAGCTCCAGCACGGCCCCGGATTCGGGGTCGGTCAGCTCCTGCCACAGCCCTCCGGCGGCCATGCGGCCGCGCGGACCGCGCCGCAACCCGAGTCCCTCGGTATAGAATCGAACCGACCGCTCGAGATCGCGCACTCGGACCCCGGTGTACTCGAGCACGCGGGGGTGCTCGCCGTCCGGATATTTGAGCCCGCACCCCGACCCAGGCGCCCCTCCCGGGGCGGGCGCCCGGGGACCCATCGCACGGGCGGCCCCGGACGCCGCGAGAGCACTCCGGCGCTCCCGGGACGCGAGTCGGTCGTCTTAGGCACCGGACTCTTCGCCCCGCGCGCGGAGGGACGCAGGACGACGCCGACGTCACGCACCGGATTCCGGTCGGTCCTCGCGAACCGGCAGTTCCTCGTCTTCCTCGCGTCCTCGAACGCCTCCATGGTCGGCTACGCGGTCTATTCGATCTCGATCGTCTGGCTCGCCTACTCCCTCTCGCACAACTTCCTCGACGTCGGGGCGGTCCTGTTCATCGAGTACGCCTGCTACACCCTGACCTTCCTCACCGGTCCGGTCGTCGACCGGGTGCGCAACCAACGCATGATCTTCGTCGTGTCGTATCCGATCCAGGCCGCGGCCACCGCCGCGATCGGCCTCGGCGTGCGCTACGGGTTCCTCTCGGTCGACCTCCTGTTCGCCCTGGTGGCCGTGATCTCGATCCTGTGGGACATGACGTGGGCGGCGATCAACGCCGCCCCCGGCGTCCTGTTGTCCGCGGACGAGCAGTTCGCGGCGTCCGGGGTCAGCGGGGCCGTCGGCGGGGCGCTGGCGATCGTCGGCTACGCGGTCGGCGGCGCCCTGATCCTGTGGGTGGGGCCGGAGGGCGGCATGCTGCTCTACGCCGCCCTGCTCGTCGCGGGCGCGGCGCTCGCGATCCCGCTCGTCATCAGTCCCCCGCGCACGTCCGAGCGCTCGTTCTCCGAGAGCTTCTGGAAGGGGTGGAGGGTCGTCTTCGCCGGAAGCGGACGGCCGCTCCTCCAGCTCGCGACGATCGACGCGATCGAGGGGTTCTTCGTGGGTGCTGCGGCGATCCTCATCACGCTCCTGGCCGCCACGACCTACCATCAGTCCGCGGTCGGCTACGGGGTCCTCTTCACGGCGTACATCGTGGGCGGCGTGGCGGCCGGCCTCGCGCTCGGCCGATGGAATCCCCGCCGGCGCGTCGGGCCCGTCCTCGCGTACGCGCTCGCGGCCGGAGGGGCGATGTACCTCGTGGCGGTCGCGCTGCCCGCGGTCCTCCTCCTCGGGGGGATCGCGTGGTTCTTCGTGGGATTCGCCGCGTCCGCGTACCTCGACACGAAGTACGCGTTCTACCGCGGGGCCCTGCCGCCGCAGCAACTCGGCCGGGTGATCTCGAACATGTACCTCTTCCCGGGCATCGCGGGGTCCGTGGGGGCGCTCGTCCTCAGCGCGATCGCGACGCACGGGAGCCCGGTCGCCCTCGGCGTCACGATCGGCGTCGGGCTCGTGGCCGCGGGAGCCCTCGGGATCGTGCTCCCCGGCGTGCGGCGGATGCGCTACTGAATCCGAGGAGGGGCCCCGGAGGGAGGTGGGAGCAGGGGGATTTGAACCCCCATATGCGGGTCTCTCCGCGCGCTCCAGTCACTCGTCACGGGAACGCGCTCCGCGTTCCTCCGCAGACCCAATTCACAGGGCCCGGTCGCCCGCGCCCTGACTGGAGCCCGCTGGTCTGCCAAGTTAGCCTATGCTCCCTCCGGCCCCCGGGGGAGACCCGGGGACATAGCCTTTGTCGTCAGGGGGCCCCGCCGGAAAGCGACGGCGCACCGCGGTCGCTACCCGTGGATGGGACTAGCCTTACCCGTAGCGGAAGCTCGCTCCCCTCCGATGCGGAGTCGTCCGAGCGGCGCCCCCCCGATACGTGCCTTGCGTCCGCGCGCGGGGTTGACCCTCGACCTGTGGTTCACCACGCTCTACTTCTCTCGGCAGGACCGGGCGGTCTGGAGAGAGGAACGACTCCAGGTGCTCCGCGAATCCCTCGTCGATCCTCACGGGACGGAGTTTCCCGAGAAGGTACTCACCCGGGGGGTCGAAGACCTCTCCGCGAAGCTCTATCGTCGGGGCCGGAAACTGTCGACCCTCACCCCGGCCGAGGCGCTGGCATCCCTTGCAAGTCACCTCGGCGGCCGGGTACGGAACGATCTCGCCACGTGGGCATCTCGGCTCTCGGAGGCGGGTCTGCGTCGAAGGCCCCCGAAGATAAATCCGGAGGTACAGAGCGTGGTCCGTTGGGCGCGTGCG
>JASHQY010000095.1 GCA_030038885.1 Thermoplasmata archaeon
CACCTTCTCGAATCCCTTAAGCGCCCGGGAGAGAGTTACGACGATCTCCTCCAGGAACTCGCGGAGGAGTACTACCCTCCAAGGCTGATTGCCGAGCTGAAGAAACGCGTCGCGGAGATTCGCGCCGGTACGGTACAGGGGGTCCCCGCCGAGGAAGTCTATCGCAGGTGGGGGGTTTGAACCCCTACTCGATCGAGTTCGATTCCCGAGCGGTACAGGACGGCGCCCGCCTTCCCTTGGCGATTTGACGTCGAATCCCCGCTCAGCTCGAGTTCCTTCGGGCTGCCCCGTACCGTTCCCATCCGAGGGTCCAGGTCAAAGAAGTCGCCGAGATTCGAGGGGTCTTGCGATTTCACGCGACGGCCGAAGTGCGGGTGTTCTACTCGGTGGTCGGGGAGCGCCTTTGGGTGGTCATGATCGCGAGAAGCGCGGGGGTGACCGGCACGACGATTCGGGAGCTTCGGGGGCGCGCGGTCCGTATCGGATAGCGCGGGGATCGCGCCGGGAATAGCGTCGAAGGCCGTTGGGCCGGCTCTCTCTTCGATACGCCGGACCGGTCCCCGCTGGGGCTCAAGACCCCACCCTACCTTCCCGCATCCATCGTAATTCTCCGGTGAGAAACCAGCGAAATGTGTCGGAGGGGGGATTTGAACCCCCGACCCCAGGATCTCTCCCGGGACGCGCGGACCGCGTCCCGCTATGAGTCCCGTGCTCTACCGGGCTGAGCCACTCCGACAGGGAACGGACGCGCCCGCACGGCGTCCTCCGGGCCTACGCCGCCGTGGCGTCGCCGCCGTCGACGACCGGCGGGGCCGCCTCGGGCGGGATCGGGCTCTCCGGGAGCGCGCTCGGCTCCGGGACCGGGACCTCGTCGGCGATCGTGCCGAGGACCTCCGAGCGCCGGATCTCGATCTTCTTCAGCGGATAGAGGGTCTTCAGGCCGTGCGCGAGGACCTTCGAGAGCTCGCCCTGGAGCATCTCGCGGACGAACTCGGCGGACGAGCGCTTCGCCGCCTCCTCGGTGAGGATCGAGACCATCTGATGCCGCAGCTCCGCGCGCAGGCGGGTCTGCAGGCGCTGCTCCCCGACCGCGACCGGCTTGAGGACGACCTGGACCCCGTCCTTCGTCGTGACCGTGAGCGCGAGATCGATCTTCGAGCGCTTGCGCCGCGCGAGCCGGCGGACGTAGTCGGACGTCAGGTCGTGGCCGATGAACTTCGCCTCCGCGACCCCGTCGCCTCCCAGCCGCTCGATCCGAAAGCGGAGCTTGATGTGGGCCTTCCCCGAATCCGCGGCGCCCGAGAGCTCGGGGAGCGTCGTCTCGAGGGTGCGTCCGACGACCTGCTCCGGCTCGGTCGCGACCGTCTCCCCGAGCTCCGCGTGCTGGAAGAGGCCCGGCGCGCGCACCTTGAACCAGTGCTTCGCCCGCCACTTGTCCTTGACCGTGCGGGCCATCGCCGGCTTCTTGGTCGGGGTCTCCTTGTCGGCCATGCTTCGCGCGGCCGCGGAGCGGGGTACCCTACTTAACCATGTCCCCCGGTTTTCGGTCGCCCCGCCGCCGGGGACGGGGTCCGGGCGGCGGACGAACGCTCGCGCGGCAAACTACATAACCGACACCCAATTGCGCGCGCCGTGGTGGCCACGGTCGCGGGGGCGCCCGCTCCCGGCACGCACGCGACCGCCGCCGACCTCCGGGCCGCCCACGTCGCGGTCGCGAGCCCGGGCGAACGGTTCCGCTCCGAGATCCTCCGGGCGCTCGACGCGTTCCGGCAGAAGGGCCTCGACCGTCCCGAGGCCGTTCGGGCCCTGTTTCCCCGGACCGTGCTGCCCGAAGCGACCTACGAGGACCTGATCGCGGCGCTCGTGTCCGGAGCGCACGTGCTCTTCTTCGGGCCGTCGGGGGCGGGAAAGACCAGCCTCGCGAAGGACCTCTGGAACCTCTTTCCGAAGGGCGTCTGGACGATCGACGGATGCCCGGTCCTGGACCATCCGCTGAGCGTCGTCGACCCGGCGGTCGCCGCGACGTACCCCGCGTGCCCGATCTGCGAGCGGCGGTTCGCTCCCGACGGCGACGCGACGCGGTTCGACCCGGCGTCGGTCGACCCGGTCCACGTGCCGGCGAGCTACGTCCTGCTGCGGGAGGGCTACGGCTACGCCCGGCTCCAGGGGAGCTCGGAGGTGTTCCCGGACCACCTGACCGGCAACATCAACCTGCGCAAGCTCGAGGAGATCGGCGACCCGATGAGCCCCCTCGTGTTCGAACCGGGGAAGCTCCTCCAGGCGAACCGGGGCTTCCTGCTCGTGGACGAGATCGGCAAACTGCCGCTCGGGACCCAGAACGTGCTCCTCCAGGCGCTCCAGGAAGGCACGGTCACGCCGTCGAAGTCCCGGGAGAGCTTCCCGGGCCACTTCGTCGCGGTCTGCACGTCGAACCTCTCCGATCTCGACAACATCAACGACCCCTTGTCCGACCGGCTGACGAGCCTGCACATCGGCTACAACGAGCGGCACGCGGACAACCGGCGGATCGTCGCGCTCGGGCGGAGCGACGACCCGTCCGAGTACGTGCCCGAGATCCTGACCGACGCCGGCGTGCGCGTGATCGAGGCGTGGCGTCTCCGCATGAGCGAGGACAACCCGGACATCGGCGAGGTCGGTTCGAACCGCACGCTGCTCGACGTCGCGGCCCGGACCGCGGCGATCGGGATCCTCGCCGGGCATCCCGTGCCCACGACCGCCGACCTCAGGGCGGGGCTCGTGCACGCGATGCGGGGACGGATCCGCGCCCGGAGCGGCGACTCGTTCCGCCAGAACGAGAAGCGGGTCGGCGAGTTCGTCGAGCAGTACTTCGCCCCCTCCCTGAAGCGCAGCGCGGGGGTCTACTGGTGCCGGTTCTACCGCGGGGTCCTCCGCGAGAGCGACGCGGACGCGCAGGCGCTGGTGGGGGAGGGGCGGCGGCTCCAGGACGACGCGACCCTCCGCGCCCAGGCGGCGACGGACCCGACGCTCTTCCCGAAGTTCCGGACGTTCGCGCAGTACGTGGCCGACCGCGAGCGACCGACCCCGGCCCTCCCGCCGATGGACGTCGCCGCGCACCTCTTCCGGATCCTGGAGGAGTACTCGCTCTTCTCCTGCAAGGACGAGGCCGACGACGACGCCCCCCTCTAGCGACGCGATCGAGCTTCCGGACTGCGCCGCCTACTCGGACGATGTGGTCTCGGACGACCTGGTCGACGCGGTCGACCGCGACGCGCTGATCCGCGCGCTCGCCGAGGAGGGGATCGACGGCGCCCGGCGGCTCGTCCGCGAGGCGGCGGGCCGCGACCCGGGACTCGCCGATCGGCTCGCCCGGCTCCGGGAGCGGCTGCGCCGCCAGGCGGCGGCGCGGACGACCCGGCTCGAGGAGGAGTACGACCGTCGACAGGCCGACCTCGACCTCGTGTCCCGCCGCAGCGACGCGGAGGTCGCCCAGCGGATCGCCGCGCTCGAAGCGCGCCTGCGCGCCGCCCGGACGATCGACTGGTCCCGGCTTCCCACGGACCTCCTCGAGGACGTCTCGGCCGCGCTGCTCGTCCCGACCGCCTCGTGGAACCGGCCGCCCCCGGCGCTCGGGATCGGGGCGCGGATCCGCGCCGCCTTCGCCCGGTTCGTCGCGTGGCTGAAGCGCCTGTTCGGGCGGACGGGGGCGTCCGCTCCGCCGCGGACCGAGCGGCGGGTGCCGCTCGCGATCCCCTTGGCGACGGGGCGCGCGCTCGGGGCGTCGGAGCTCGGCGAAGCGCTCGCCCACCTCTCCGGACCCCAGAAGGACGAGCTCTCCGAGTCGGTCGCCGGCGCGCTCCGGCGGGAGGAGCGCGAGCTCGAGCGCGCGGCCGAGGAGAAGCGCCGGGCCGCCGAGTCCCAGCGGCGGCTCCTCGAGGAGGAGCGTCGGGAGGCGGAGCGTCGGGCGGCCGCTGCGACCGAGGCGCGGATCCGGGCGGGCGAGGAGCGACGGCTCGACCGCGAGCTGAAGGAACGGGGGTTCGTCGCCGAGCGGGCGGGCGAGCTCGTCGTGACCTACGGGCTCGTCGAGCGCTTCGCGCGCCTGTTGCTGGAGGAGGAGTCCCAGCGCCTTCCGGGCGAGGTCCGCCGCTCGCTGCGGGGGGTCGGGTCGACCGGGGTCTACGAGAAGGCCCGCCTCCTCCGCGCCGAGGAGGTCGCGCGGCTCGACCTGCCGAGCTCCCTGCTCGCCGCCCGGCTCGCCGGCCAGCGGCACATCGACGAGGGGACGAGCTACGTCTACCGCGAGGTGACCAGCGAGCGCGTGCACGTCGTGCTCGCGTTCGACCGGTCGGGGAGCATGAGCGAGGGCGGCAAGCTCGAGGCCGCGAAGAAGGCCCTGCTCGCCCTCTACGTGGCGGTCCGCCGCCGCTACCCCGACGCCACGATCGACGTCTTCGCGTTCGACAACGACGTCCAGGTCCTCGACCTCGTCGAGCTGTGGGAGTGCCGGGCCGGGGCGTTCACGAACACGGCCGAAGCGCTGCGGGCGGCCCACCTCCTCCTGCGCAGCTCGCGCGCGACGCGACGCGAGCTCTACCTGATCACCGACGGACTCCCGGAGGCGTACACGGCGGGCGACGGGCGGGTGCGCTCGGGCCAGCTGGACGTCGCGATGGAGCGCGCGCTCGAGCGCGCCGCCGAGCTCGCGACCGTCACCCCCCTCCGCTCGACCGTGATCCTCCTGAAGAGCGACCATCCCGAGTACGAGGCCGCCGCCCGGGCGATCGCCCGCACGCTCGGCGGGGAGATGGTCGTGACCGATCCGGGCCGCCTCGGGGTCGAGCTGCTCGTGCGGTGGGCCCACGGCACCGAGATCGAGCGGCGGGTCTCGGCCCCGCCGCCG
>JASHQY010000096.1 GCA_030038885.1 Thermoplasmata archaeon
TGAGCCTCCAGTACGTCGGGATCCGGGTCACGAACCTCGAACGCTCCCTCGCGTTCTACTGCGACGGGCTCGGGCTCCGGGAGACCGGGCGGGGGCGGATGAGCCACGGGGGGCTCTTCGTCGGGCTCGAGGACCCGACGACCCACGTCGCGCTCGAGCTCAACTTCTACCCGCCGGGTTCTCCGTACGCCACGCCCTACGCCCCGGGCGAGGGCCTCGACCACCTCGGGTTCGTCGTCCCCGACGCGCGCGCGCAGATCGAGCGCCTCCGCCGGGCCGGGGCGCGGGTCGCTCTCGAGCCGTGGCTCGAGCAGGGCCGCTACTGGATCGGGTTCGTCGAGGATCCCGACGGTCTCTGGGTCGAGATCCAGGACGCGGCGGTCACCGCGCCTTCAGCACCTTCTTGACGTTCGGGTGCTCCTTCGTGAAGATCTTCCCCCCGCAGTTGTCGCACCGCACGCCGAAGAGGTTCGCGTCGGAGGGGAGGGCCTCCCCGCACCGGATACAGCGGAACATCGGACCCGTACGAGCGGCGCGCGCCGCTTAAGCGTTGCCGGCCCCGGGCTCCTTCGCGGTCCGGGTGATCGCGGGCGGGGCCTGGAAGACGTAGGCGTTCGACGCGAAGCGCGTGCCGCACCGGCGGCACTCGAAGATCCCGCTCGCGACCCGGTGGAGCGTGACGGTCGAGCAGCGGGGGCACGCGGCGGCCTTCGCACGGGCGCGGTCGATGTCGAGGACGCGCCGCCGGATCCGGATCCCGTAGCGGGGGCCCATCCACGCGGTCGGCCCGACCTTCTTCGTCCGCTTGCTCATGCCGCGGCCCCCTTCGCGATCGCGCGGAGCTTCTCCCCGTGGCGGAACGCCCGCTCGACCATCGCCTTGACGTCGTCGGGAGAGAACGCGCCGACAAGGCCCTTCTGCATCGCGACGATCCGCCCGATCTCGTCGGTCGCGATCGTGAGGCGGCCCTGGGCGGCCCGCTCCTCATCGAACGTCGGATCGACCACGATCGCCTCGCCGAGGCGGACGAACGTGCACTCGGCGGGGTAGTGCACGACCTCGAGCCGATAGTCGGCCTCCGCGATCCCGAAGCGCTTCGCGGGGACCGTCGCGTGCGCGAGCGCGCCCAGCGCGGCGAGCTGGGCGGCGTCGATCAGGTTCCCCCCGTGGTCGAGCACGTGGAGATCGACGTAGCAGATCCAGCTCTTCTCGCCGGGCGTCACGCAGAGCCGGGTGAGGTCGATCGTCTCCGCCGCGCGGATCGACCGGTCGACGACCCGGGAGACCTCGATCGCCCCGGGCTGGGGCGGACCGGGCTCGAAGATCGGGCTCGAGAGCGGGATCAGCTCCGCGTTGGTCGTGAGGACGCCCGCGTTCGGGGTGTCGGGGAACGGTTTGCCGGGCTCGAGCTTGATGCCGGCGAGCACCGCGGTGTCGCCGATCCGCACGAGCGCCGAGCCGTCGGCGGTCGAGACGAACCCGGGCTCGACCGAGATCTTCCGGTACTCGTCCGTCCCGCGGCCGTCGAGGCGCTTCCCGTGCGCCGCGAGCTCGAGCACGTGGGTCGTGAGGATCTCGGCGGTGACCTCGTCGCTCATGCCGTGACCTCCGGTACCGGTGCGACCGAGTAGCGGTCGCGCAGCGCCTGCTGCATGATCTCGTAGATCCCCCGGCAGCCCTGGACGCCGAGGTCGAGGGCGGTCGCGAGCTCCTCGCGCGTCATGTGGCCCTCCATCTGGAGCAGGACCAGCCGGCCGGACTGAGGGACGAGCGCCATCGGAAGGTCGGCCTCGCCAAAGTTGTCCTCCTCCTTGTTGAGGTCGACGATGATCGCCCCGCCGGCCTTGCCGACGGCGACCGCCGGCAGGAGATCGGCCATCGGGATCCCCGCGTCCGCGAGCGCGACCGAGGCCGCGACGAGCCCCGCGCAGCGCGTCCCGGCGTTCGCCTGGAGCACCTCGATGTAGACGTCGATGCTCGTGCGGGGGAACTCCTCCGCGAACACGACCGATTCGAACGCCTCGGCGACGACCTTCGAGATCTCCTGCGAGCGCCGGTCGAGCCCGGGGCGCTTGCGCTCGTCGACCGAGAACGCCGCCATGTTGTACTTGCACTGGATGACCGCCTTGGTGTTCTGCTGGAGGTGACGGGGGTGGACCTCGCGCGGCCCGTACACCGCGGCCATCACCTTGTTCAGCCCCCACTGCACGAACGCCGAGCCGTCGGCGTGCTTCAGCGCGCCGGCCGTGATCTTGATCGGACGGAGCTCGTTCACGCGTCGCCCGTCGATCCGGATCCCTTCCGGACTCAGCAGAACGGGGACGTCCTTGGCGCCTACGCTTCCCATGTTGATTCCTCCTGGAACTCTAGTTGTTCTCGTCGGTCCTCGGCTCGTCCGAGTCGTCCCGGTCGTCCGGGGGCGGCGAGGACGCGAACGAGCCCTCCGGGGCATCGCGGTGCGCGCTCTCCCCGGCCGGCGGGTGGTCCTCCCCGGCCTCGTCCGACGACGCGGTCGACCTGAGGTAGCTTTCGACCCGCTCGGTGAGACCGCTGCGCTGGCCGTCCTCGGAGATCATCCGCAGGGCCTCGCGGACCCGATGGATCGCCTCCGGGTCGCCGTTCACCCAGACCCGCCCGTTCTGACCGACCGCGACCTGCGCGCCGGTCTGGCGGGTGATCGTTTGGATCATCGACCCGCCCCGGCCGACGACCCGGGGAACCCGCGCCGGAGAGACGTGCACGATCGAACCGCCCTCGAGCTTGCCGAGGCCCTCGCCGAGCATCGTGACCCCGATCCGGCCGGTGGGGTCGAGGTTCTCGACCCGGACCACGACCGACTCGCCGACCCGCAGGTACTGCTCGGTCTCGCCGACGTCGACCTTCCACGGGGTGCCGGTCATGTGGAGCGGCGCCCAGCGGGGGGCCCCGATGTCGAGCAGCCAGAACGTCCCCTGGACGTCCGTGACCGTTCCGATCACGACGTCGTTCGGCTTCGGGATGTAGCGGCCCGAGAGCGGGATCACCTGGACGAACGGGGGTCGCGCCGACAACAGCCCGAGGACGCTCGCGTAGACCCTCCCGCCGACACGGTACGTTCCCGGCCCGGGCTTCAGGCCCTGGCTGGGGATCTCTTCACCGGGGAGAACTAGTACCCGCTCCCCGGAGGGATGCGGGGACGAGCCCCGGGGGCCCCGTCGCCGGGGGCCGGTACGATGGCTACCACCCATTTTTCGTGCTGCACCGGCCCGCGCGACGGGGATGGGCTATTTAACCAAAGCGGTCTCGGCGGCTCCCTTCGTGCGCGCGTTGAGCTTCTCGTAGAGCTCGGTCTGCACGCCCGCGGGGATCTCGAGCACGCCGCTCCACGACCCGTCGCCCAGCCACTGCTCGTCGACCAGTCGGCCGAGCCCCTTCAACTCGCCGATCACGCGCGGGTAGTGCTGGGCGGGGAGCTTGACGCGGACCTTGACGACGTCGAGCCGGATCGGCAAGAGCGGGCGGAGCTTCTGGATGACCTCCTGGACCTGAGCGTCGACCGGCCGGAACGGGTCGACGTGGACCTTCGCCTCGGCCATCGCCGCCTCGATCCGCGCGGCGGGATGCGGCGCGCCGGTCTGGGGGTTCATCGCGTTGCGGGCGATCGTCTGGACGATCTGCCGCTGCTTCGCGGCCTGCAGCTGGTGCCGCTGCTCGGTCGTGACCTGCACCTCGCCCTTCTGGACGATCTGCTTCGCGATCGCCGCGAGGTTCCGGGTGTGGAACGTCTTCTCGAGGTACTCCTCCGAGATCTTGTCGCCGCGCTTCGCATCCTTGAAGACCTGGTCGAGCGCGAGCTTGTCGGTCAGGTCGACGTCCTTTCCGTCCTTCAGGTCCTGGACGGCCGCCGGATCGACCAGGACCTCGAACCTCGAGCCCCCGGTCTCCCAGCGGGCGATCACCGCGTCTTCGACCTTCACCATCGGAGGGCGTTCCCTCGCGCGGACGGGCCGCTCAGGACTTGCCGCCCTTGCCCGCCCCGCTGGCCGGTGGCAGTCGCGCGACGTACTTCTGGATATCGTCCGCCTCCAACCGCGTCATGCCCTCGCCGACCTCGACCGTGCAGACCTCGACCTGGGCGAGGCTTCCGCCCTCGTCGAGCCCGGCGCGCAGACCCTCGAGCGCGAGGAGGATCGCGGACTCGCGGTCCATCCCGGGCTTGTACTTCTGCTCGAACAGGTCCATGACGGGGGACTTGTTGCCGCCGGTGCTCGCGGCCCGGAAGCTCGTCAGCGAACCGGACGGCTCGGTCTCGAACAGGTGGATCCCGCTGTCGTCGTAGCCGCCGACCAGGAGCGCCGTGCCGAACGGGCGGACGCCCCCGAACTGGGTGTACTGCTGCTTGTAGTCGCAGATGCGGCGCACGAGCAGCTCGACCGTCATCGGCTCGGCGTACGTCACGCGGTTGATCTGGGCCGAGAGCCGGGCGTAGTCGACCAGCACGCGCGCGTCCGCGACGAGGCCAGCGGAGACGCACGCGATGTTCTCGTCGATCTGATGGATCTTCTCGAGGCTCGCGGCCTCCGCGAGCTTCGGGTTCGGGATCCGGCGGTCGGCGATTAGCACGACGCCGTTCGAGTAGACGACCCCCGCGGTCGTCGCGCCCCGGCGCACCGCCTCGCGGGCGTACTCGACCTGGAAGAGCCGGCCGTCGGGCGAGAAGACCGTGATCGCCCGGTCGTAGGCCATCTGGCCCGGTTGCATCTCCATGCGGCGACCTCGGAGCGGGCACTCGGGTCCTCCTTATAACGGGGCCGAGGGCAGTAACGCGCTCGTCAGCGGATTACGCGGCTTTCGTCGCTCCGGGGCGCCCGGGGAGGCCGTCGGCGACGAGACTATGAGCGCCCTTCGGCCGTAGGGAGGCATGACGACGGACGGTGCCCGCCGGACGGGCGGCTGGCGGCTGACCGACTCCCCGTCCGCGTATCTCCGGAGCGCCGCGGACCAGCCGATCGAGTGGTACCCCTGGGGCCCGGAGCCGTTCGAGCTCGCGCGGCGGACCCGCCGCCCGCTCCTGCTCGACGTCGGCGCCTCCTGGTGCCACTGGTGCCACGTCATGGACGAGGGAACGTACTCCGATCCGGAGGTGGCGCGGCTCCTCCTCCAGCACTTCGTCGCGGTGAAGGTCGACCGGGACGAGCACCCCGAGGTCGACCGCCGCTATCAGCGGCAGGTCGGCGCGCTTACCGGCGAGGGGGGCTGGCCGCTCACCGGGTTCCTCACGCCCGACGGCGAGGTGTTCCTCGGGGGAACGTACTTTCCGCCGACCGACGGGCAGGGACGCCCCGGATTCCGCCGCGTGCTCGCGGAGGTCGCACGCCTGTGGAGCGACGAGCCCGAGCGGATCCGCGAGCACACCCGGGAGATCCGGGACGTGCTCGAGCGGACGCGGGAGCGTCGCGGGATCGCGACGCCGGCCCGCGCGGAGTTCGTGGGCGGGATCCGAGCCGCGGTCCTCTCCGCGTTCGACCCCGTGAACGGAGGCTTCGGGATGGCCCCGAAGTTCCCGCACCCGACCGCGGTCTCGTTCCTCCTGTGGGACGCCTACGCGAACGGCCACGCGCCGAGCGCCGGGGCCGCGCGCGAGACGCTCGCCCGCATGGCGGACGGGGGCGTCTACGACCACCTCGGCGGCGGATTCCACCGCTACTCCGTCGATGAGGGCTGGCACATCCCCCACTTCGAGAAGATGGCGGTCGACAACGCGGCCCTGCTCGCCGCGTACGTCGAGGGCGCCCAGCGCTTCTCGGAGCCGCGCTTCGAGGAGACCGTCCGGGGGATCCTCGCGTGGGCCGGCGAGGTCCTCGGAGCTTCCGACGGAGGGTTCGGAGCGAGCCAGGACGCCGACAACGCCCCGGGCGACGACGGCGACTACTTCACGTGGACCCGGGCCGAGCTCAAGCAGGCGCTCCCCCCGGACGAGGCGCGGTTCGCGTCGAGGTTCTTCGGCGTCGGGACCGACGGCCGGATGCACCACGATCCCGAGCGGAACGTCCTGTACCGCCTCGAGCCGGCGGAGGAGGCCGCGGCGGGGCTCGCGCTGCCCGGCGGCGCTGCCGCCGCGCTGGAACGGGTGGTCGCTCGACTGCGCGAGGTTCGGGCCGCACGCCCGACCCCGCGCGTCGACCGGGCGCTCTACGCGGACCTCAACGGGCGCATGGTCGGCGCGCTCGCCCGCGCCGGGTCGTACCTCGGCGAGGCCGCGGTGGTCGCGACGGCGCGACGGGTTGCAGACCGGTTCCTTCGGGACGCGTACCGCCCGGGCGAGGGCGTCGCGCACCGTCTCGACCCGAGCGGTCCGAAAGGGTTCGGCCTGCTCGAGGACCAGGTCGCGTTCGCGGCCGGCCTGGTCGAGCTCGCGGGGGCGACCGCGGACCCGAAGTACCTCCCGCCCGCGACCGACCTGCTCGAGCTGATCGACCACGAGTTCCGGGGGGAGGACGGGCTCCTGCGGGACCTTGCTCCGCGCCTGTACGATGGCCCGCCGCTCGGCGCGCTCGCCGAACCGAGCTACCCGCTCGAGGACAGCCCCCACCTCGCCGCGAACGCGTCCGCCGTGACGACGTTCCTCCGCCTGAGCGCGCTCGTCCGCGAGCCGCGCTGGCGCACGGCGGCGGAGGCGCTGCTCGATCCGATCGCAGCGCGCGTCGGCTCCTCCGGACTGTTCGCTTCGGGCTCCGCGCTCGCGGCGGGGCTCGCGCTGACCGAACCCGCCACGGTCGTGGTCGAAGGCACCGGCCCCCGGGCCGAGGAGCTGCTCCGGGCGGCCCGACGAGCCTGGCACCCGAACGTCTGGGTCTTCCGTGGCGTTCCGCCCCCACCGTTCGCGCTACCGGACGAGCTCGGGGCCGGGGGCGCCCGCGAGGAACGGGCGCTCGTCTGCTTCGGGACGCGGTGCGCGCCGCCGGTCACCGATCCGGCGGCGATCGCACCGCTGCTCGCGGCGCGGACGTAGGGAGCGTCCCGGTGGTCGCTACCTCCCCGAGGTCGGTGCCGTCGAGTAGGTAGGCGCGGGCGGTTCCGCGGGAGAGGAACCGACCGAAGAGGAACGAACGCCCCCGGGCCGGTCGCTGCCGGTTCAGCGACTCGATACCGGCGAGCGGGTTGAACGCCGGCAGCACGATGATCTCCCGTGCGGCGAGCGCGGCGTGGCGGCGCGAGCGCCGACGTCGCGGCGGGGACGGCGGGATCTCGACCCGGACCCAGCAGGGGCGCTTCCCGCGCGGGTCGTCGGTCGTCGGGGCGAGCCGGAAGCCCGGATGCAAATGGCCGGCGACCAGGCGTCGCGCCCGCAGCACGCGATCCGACGGCCATCGATGCCCGTGGAAGATCCCGACGCCGGCCCGGACGATGCCGCTCGCCGGCCGGACGACGACCTCCCGCGGCAGGTACCGCGCGAGGCCAACGTCGTGGTTGCCGAGGACGACCTCGACCGCGATCCCGCTCGCGAGGAGCTCGGAGAAGAACCCGAACAGGACCCGTCGAAGCGGCGGCGGGACTCCGAGGATCGGGTGCTTCACGTCGCCGGCGATCACGAGCGTGGACGCGCCCGCCGACCGGAGGATCGCGGTGGCGCGGTCCGCGAGGAGCTCGGCCGAGCCCTCGGGAGGACCTCCCGGCCGCGCGAGCGTGCCGCCGAGCCCGAGGTGCAGGTCGGCGATGATCACGGTGCCAGCCGCGTCGGGCCCCCCGCCGGACAGGAGGAGCGCCGGCGCTCCGGGGATCGGTCGCAGCGAAGCCTCCACGCGGCCCCATGTCCGTTCCGGGTCCATATGCTGTGCGCCGCTCGAGCGACGCGCGTCGGGTCGCGCCTCGTCAGAACCGGCCAGCGGGCTTCATATACAAGGGATAACTGAATAGCTCTGGGAGTTCGATGGTTCCGCG
>JASHQY010000097.1 GCA_030038885.1 Thermoplasmata archaeon
GAAGTTCCCTACCCGACCGACTTCGCTTCTGTCAGAGCAAGCCTTCGCCGAGATAATCAGTCGAGCGCGGAGCCATGGGCTCGACGTCGACGAGCGAACGCTTGGCGGGGGTTGGCGAGGAGATCTTCGAGATGAAATCGTCATTCGCAGCCCATCCTCATGAGGGGGAATGCCGCCCCAGTCTCGTGCGGTAACCCCCTCGTTGGGCACGAGAGGGCGTCGGATCTGAGGTCTCCCGTGAACGCGCACCGAGCCCCGTAACCTCTTAGCCGGCATTCCCGGCCTCCGTCGCCAAACCTTCCAGCAGGGGTGCGCGAGCGATCAGGTTCTCCCCGATCTCAGTCAGCGTCTCCTCGGGGACCTCCTCCCTCGCTTCCCGCACTCGGGCCTCCATCCGCTGCTCCTTCCGAGCGGTCAGCGCCTTATCCTCATCCTGGAACGGCCCCGGATGCACGAGCATCCACCGGATCGCGCACGTCAACTTCCGCGCCGCCGCGATCTGCGCCTTCGACGCTCCGATCGCCTTCTTCTCGTAGAGCCGCTTGATCGAGGCGTCCCGACTTGGCCCGGAGCATCCCCTGCAGCGCGATGCTGAGGAACCTCGTCAGCACCCTGTCCTCGTTCTTCCGGACCTGAACCTGGGCTCCGAAAGGACGGCTCGGCTCAGAACGTGTTCGTCACGGTGAAAGTAACCATCTTCTGCGCGCCACCGCACACGGTCACGGGCTGCGTGGACACGGCGTGGCTTTCGGGGTATGGGCCGGAGTCGACGTACAACGAGACCGAGTGGACTTGACACGCTTCGCCCGCCACGAAAAAGACGACCCGGTCCGTCATTCCCGGAGCGACCGTCTCCGCCCATCGCCCGATAAGGGCCTGTCCGGGGAGTCCCACGACGGACGTTCGCGGGGCGCCGGGGTTCCCCGGGCTAACCCGACCCCAGGTTCGGCCAGGGAGCCCAGCGCGCGAGCACCTCCGCCCGAAGAGGGCCGTGGGCATGCGGTGGAAACGGCGCCGGTGGTTCGCCCGCCGTTCGATGGGTCCACCGGGAGGGGCCTTAATCTAACGGAAGCGGGTTTCGGGTCGTGGCCTCGAATCGTCGGCTCGCCGCGATCATGTTCACCGACGTCGTGGGCTTTACCGCGTCGGCCGACGCGAACGAGCACGTGGCGCTCGCCGGGTTGCGCGAACAGGAGGCGATCGTTCGGCCCGTGCTGACACCGTACGGAGGCCGCGAGGTGAAGTCGACGGGGGATGGCTTCCTCGTCGAGTTCGCAAGCGCCTTGAAGGCGATCGACTGCGCCATCGAAATTCAACGGCGGATGCAGGAGCGGAACTCGCACAGCACCCGTCGACCGATCGAGTTGCGGATCGGCATCCACGTCGGCGATGTGGAGGAGTATCGGGGCGATATCTTTGGGGATGCGGTGAACGTCGCCTCTCGGGTGGTTCCCCTCGCCGAGCCGGGCGGAGTGTGCCTATCGGAAAGCGCGTTCTCCCACGTGCGGAACAAACTGTCCTACCCCCTCGAGAAGGTCGCGGCACAACATCTGAAGGGGCTTCACGCTCCGATGGATCTCTACCGGGTCCTCTTGCCTTGGAAAGCGGCACCGACCGGACCTCCGCCCGCCGGGCCAGTTCGACTCGCTGTGCTGCCGTTCACCAACATCAGCCCCGACCCGAAAGACGAGTACTTCGCCGACGGGCTCACGGAGGAGCTCATCACGGTGCTCTCCCAACTTCACGAGCTGCGGGTGATCGCCCGCACGTCGGTCGCGGGCTACAAGACGCAGCCGAAGCCCGTGGCTCAGATCGCGGCCGAGCTCGGAGCCAGCGCGCTCCTGGAAGGAAGCGTCCGGAAAGTGGGGGATCAGCTCCGCATCACGGTCCAACTCGTGGACGCCCGGAGCCAGGAGCATGCGTGGGCCCAGAGTTACGATCGCACGCTGGACGACGTATTCGCCATCCAAGCCGAGATCGCGCGCTCGGTCGCCGACACATTGAAGATCCAGCTGGCCGCCGCGGACGAGCAACGGTTGACCGGAAGGCCTCCGGTCCGCTCGGAGTCCTACCTCGCCTATTTGAAAGGGAGGACGCTGCTGAACGATCACACCGAGACTTCCCTTCGTGCCGCGAAGACGACGTTCGAGTTTGCGATCCAGCTCGACCCGAGGAACGCCGCGGCCTACTCCGGTCTCTCCGATGTGACGAGGGTGCTCGGCACGAACTATCGAGAGCAGCCCATGGACGAGTGGGACGAGGCCAGCCGGGCGCTCGCGGCCCGTGCGGTCGAACTTGACCCGCACCTGGCCGAAGCCCACACCTCTCTGGGGTACAGCCTTTGGTCGGACTACCAGTACGGGCCGGCGGAACAGGAGTTCCGGGCCGCCATCGAGTTGAATCCCAGCTACCCCGCCGCCCGAAACTGGTACGCCTACCTGCTCGCGGACCAAGTGCGCATCGACGAGGCGGAGCATCAGCTCATCCTCGCCGAAGAGGCGGACCCGCGTTCTCACTCAGTTCTTTTCCACGAAGCGTATCTCCTGATCTGGCGCGGACGATTCGCGGAGGCGAGCGCGAAGATCGAGCGGCTCGGTGAGATCCAGCGGTCCGGCCCTCTCTATCCTCAGCTGCGATCCGATTATTTCTCGGCCCAACACGATTTTGAGCGAGCCCTCATCGAGGCCGATCGCATGGCGGAACTGGATCCGCACTCGGCCGACGCGGGATTTCGCCGGGCCGCCATCCTTGCCTCCCGCGGGGACGTCGAGAACGCCCGGGTCATCCTTGCCGGGTTGGAGGCGATGCCGGAGCAGCGACGGTTCGACGCCGGGATCGCCGAGATCTATGCCTATCTGAACGACGCCGATTCCTGCTTCCGTTGGCTGGAAAGGGCGGCCTTCGAACGATATGACCTCGATGTGGCGCACTGGAGGCTCACCCCGAGCCTCGAGAACATTCGACGCGATCCGAGGTTTCACGAGCTCCTCCGCCGCATGAATCTCAGTTGACCAGCGCGATGAGGTGGGAACGATCTTCCCGGGGTTCCTCTCCGGCACGCCCCCGGCAGCGCTCGAGCTCCCACTCCTGCGTTGGATCGATTCCCCACCGACCCCCCCCGGCGCGACCTACGACCCCATCTGCTCGGTGGCAGCGAACCCGCGTGGAGCCACGGAGCCTTCGGCGGGCGAAGACCCTCCATCCAGGAAACCCATCCCTCGAGAAGATGGCCGCGCTCTGGAGCCCGGAGGAGATCCGTACGACACGGAAGTACCACGGATCCGCGAGGACTACCGGGGGGCGGCGACGCGCGGGATCGGCGAGGCGTTCGCCGGAGGGGGGCGTACCCACCGTGGGGCCGGACCACCCGGGTTTCCTGGTCAGCAACGGAGGCAAGTAGCCCCGAGCGGATTCGAACCGGTGCTCGTCGCCGTTGGAGCTCTTGCTCCGAACGCTTCATGCAACGGAGAGCAAGCTCCAGACGGCCTGTCGCTGTTTCAGTCGAGGACTCCAGCGACCCAGTTCGAGTTGATGCGGAAACGGGCTCGATCGGAACGGACAACGATGCATGTTTGGGTCCGCGCGCGATCCGCGGGTAGCTGCTACCTGACGACGTCGTTCCGAGCGACCCGATCTTCTCCAAGTTTCCGCGGGCGCGGGGAAGGGAAGCCACGGTAGACGTGGCCGCGCGCAACGACGAGCAGCTCTACGGCTCGTTCGATTGATCGTCGCCGACTCGAGGGCGAGGAAGGCGCTCCCCGACCCTCGGAATTGGAACGCGCGGCCGGCCGCCGCTCGTCGCAGAGAGTCTCGGGCCAGCGAGTGCGTCGCTCCGTGGCCACCGATTCCTGACGCGACGAGCCGTACATCCTACCTCGGATGCGTCCGGGAATTCACGCGGTCCGCCCACGGCTGCGGGGCGGGGCCTGGATCGGGCCCGCCGACCAGCGGGCCCTGAGCTCCTCGAGCGCGGCAATCACGATCCGGCGGTCGACGTACGATGTCGACCCCACGCGGATTCGAGTCGCCGCGAGGCACCAACGCGCGTCGAGTCGAGGGAGGCAGCGTCGGCGTGGTCGAGAGCTGAGTGTCGGCAACCGAGCCGTCCTCGATGATGGCTGCGGTTCTCGACGGCCACGTCGGTGACCGTCGGTTAGGGCTGTCCGACGCCCTCTGGGATAGACTCCGTTTCCTGCTCCCGTTCGAATCTCCCACACTCAGGAAGTGGCGGTTGGGACTCTGGATAGGTTCTATATAGTCCCCCTCAATCAGCCGCACGCATGGGAACCGCCGGCACACAGACCCGTGCGGCTCCCGATGGTTCCGGCGCGACCTCCGAGGGGATTTCGGACACTTTCCGCTACTTCGGAACGCTTGCCGGCATCGCCGGAATGGTCTTCTTCGTCGTGGCGCTACTGACGCCCTCGGCGTCCTCGGCTCAGGACCAACTCGCATCGTTTCAATCCGACCCGAACGGTTACGTGCTCTACCTTTTCCCTCTGGGCTTCGCGTTCCTCGTCACCCCGTTCTTCCTCAGCCTGGGTTCGGTACTCCGTTCGCTCGGGTCCTTTGTCGGGCGTCCGGCAACGTGGCTGATTCTGTTGGGACTCTTCAGTCTTGGAATCGCGGGCGCGTTCGAGTACGGGGGCTATTGGGCCGTCTCCGTCACTCCGGCGCCGAGCCTAGCGATCCAGTCGTATGAGGCGGCCCTGTGGTCGAATATCAACAACGCGTGGGAAGCGGTCTCGAACTTTGGCGTGGCGATGGGTTCACTCTTCCTCGCCTGGGCCCTGAGACAGACTCGGGAGCTTCCGCGATGGATGTCCAATGCAGCGTGGATCGCCGCCGCCATCGATCTCGTCGGCGCAGTAATGGCGAGCCTCTCGGGGTACTACAGCGTCCTGAGCGTGGGTTTCGTGCTCTCGATCGTTCCCCTCATCGTGTTCATCGTCCTCTCCTTTACGATTCCGAGAGCCTTCCAGCGGAGCCGCGCGGCTCCCTCGAACGCGCCCCCGTCCGCAGTGTAGCTCGGCGACGCGTTCCGTGGACGGGACTCCAGTTCTCGCGAGTGTACTCGACTTCAGCCCCAAGCGGAGTCGAACTGCGAACGGACGCTACGGGGGGAGCCGGGTGGGTCTGGGCCGATCTCTCGGCGCGAGCCCTGAGCGCCATCGGCCGCCTCCAGCGGGGGCATTCGCGCGTCCAAGAGGTCGGGACCCTTCGCAGCCCGTGGTACGTGGTGGCGCCCCCGCGGGCGAACCGGACGAGGAGCACGCTGGTGCCCTCGCTGCTGTGTACACGCCGGGGTAGCCGGGGTCCGCATGGCTGGGCCGTACGTCAATGCAGAGCAGGGCAAAGGGAGCGTCAAGGGACTCGATCTGCCATCGCGAGACGTGCGGCTCGACAAGCTCATCCGGATCCCGGCGAGACCCAGGAGACCGACATGACCTCCGCGTCGTCCCCCCTAACCTCACGGGACTCAGCAGCGAACAACCAGAGGAGAGGAGATTACCCACTCCCCGACCTCTCCGGCCCGCGCGGTTGCCCAGTTGAGCCGAACGAGGCCTCGCCGGCCTGGATACATCTCATTGGACATTCGGTTCCCCTCGTCCGAGAAGGCCTCCCCTACGGACACCGGCCCACACTCGTCGTTCACCGATGGGCGTCACGCACGAGCTCGATGGATGGGCGCACGCTCGCGCGGCCGGGACCGACGGGGGGAATCGACTGCGACAGGCCGCCGGGCCGGTAGCCCCGAGCGGATTCGAGCCGCTCGCCCGACCGAAGTACGCTACTCTCACCTCATATAGATTAAATTATGTTCCATACTCAATGAAGCTGGTTCAGGCGAGGATCCCCGAGGCTGAGTTCGAATTGCTCCGGCGACAGGCAAAGTCGGAACGAACGACCATTCAGGGATGGGTCCGTCAGGCGATTCGTGAGAAGCTCCTGCCCGACGAAGTCGACCCGAGCGACCCTATCTTCTCCGCGTTCCCGCTCGTGCGTGGTAAGGGGCCCAAGGTGGATGTGTCGGGGCGCCACGACGAGTACCTCTACGGGGCGTTGGAATGATTCTCGTTGACTCGGGAGCGTGGTATGCGCTCTCCGATCCGCGGGATCGGGGGGCGGTGTCGGCCGCCGCTGCCTGGAACCGGGTTCGGGCCGGCGAGTATGGTCGCGCCGTCACCACCGACTACGTCCTGGACGAGACGTACACGCTGCTTCGGATGCGTCTCGGGACCCACGCCGTCCGTGGATTCCGCGATCGGCTCGCCCGGTCCGAGCATCTTCGGGTCGTTCGGGTCGGCGAGCGGGAGTTCGAGGAAGCGCTGGACGTGATGATCGGGCATGACGACAAACGTTGGAGCCTCACCGACTGCACGTCGTTCGTTCTGATGCGCCAGCTCTCGATCGGAAGCGCGTTCAGCTTCGACCGCAACTTCCGGGAGGCGGGCTTCCAGCTCCTTCCGGCCGACTGAGCTCACCGGGCCGGCGCCCACTCGTGCCTCCAGCCTCTCTTCCGAAGTGCGAGCGGTGATCCCGACCGCGGGGACCGCGAGCGGGAAATGGCGTGATTTCGCAGCGGCGATCGGACTTCCAGGATCGTGCGGTCCGCACCCTGTTCGATCAGGGCGAACCGGTCGGCCGGGTCGGTCCGTTGCACCTGGTCCGGCACACCGGTCGTGCGGGCCGGGGGCCGACGGTCTGCAACGCGGGAGTGCCGGGGAGGCGACACCGCTACCGGAGGGGATCCTCCGAGCTCAGCGAGGCACGCGCGCGCCAGCGCCCGGACATGGTCCCGGTCCTCCCCCTCGGCGCCCCACCGGCCGCATCGCTCCTCGGTGCTCCGGACCGCTGCCGGCATACGCGAAGGGCTTCCGATCGCCCACCCTCGGGCTCGCCGAGCAAGTCGAGCGGGTGAACGAACCGATCGAAATCGAACGAGCGGTCCGGGAGCGGAAGTCGCGGGGCGGTACCGAGGAGGAGGCGATGGGGGGCCTTCGAGCGAGCTCGCACGAGGATTTCGAGGGCCGAGCCGACCCCCGTGACCGGGTCGCCCTGACCCTCCCATCGGATTGCCGCCCGTCCTGACCCCCACTTCCCCCACGGGAGCTCCCCGGACCGATCGGACAGCCCGGGGCACGGCCTCGGCGACCCCGGGCTCGAGCGGCTCCCGCGTCGCGTCGTAGCCCGGCGCGATCCTCTCGAACGGGTGGGAAGGCGGGGTCCGGGGTGCGCGTGTCACGAGTCGATCCGGCACCGTGCGAGGCCCCGACCCGGAGAAGGGACCAGTACGGGCCGGGGCTACCACCAGCATCGGAACTCCAAGAGCCGTAGCCCCGAGCGGATTCGAACCGCTACGCGGACGGCCAGGAACACAATCGATAAACATTAAAGTAATGCGGCGGCTCTCCGGTGCGCGATGGCCGCGGATCCGATCACGAGCCTCAGCATCCACGCGTCGACGCTCCGAATGCTTCGACCCTTCAAACGCGGCGACATGACATGGGATGACGTCCTGCTCGATTTCATAGAGGAACACGTCCCGAAGGAGTTCTTGGAGGAGATGGTGCACCGAGCCGAGGTACGCCCGCATGTAAGCCTCAACGAGCTCCGCAGTCGGAGCCGGCTCTAGGCGCGGCCCGTGGCTCGCGTCGAGTTCACCGACGAGGCGGAGACTCAGTTCCGTCGTCTCCCTCGCGGGGTGCAGCTAGACTTCAATGAGATCTTCGACTGGCTCGAGCGGAACCCGCTTCGTCTGCCCCCGTGGATCGAGTCCAAACAGATCGGGGAGCGCCGGGGTCAGTCGGTCTTTCGAGTTCGCGTCGGGCGGTTTCGAGGCATCTATTGCTTCGACGGCGAGACGATAACGTTCACCCGGTTTCGAGACCGTCCCAACATAAAGTACGGTGCGCAGCCCAAATTCTGAGTCCGCATACGAGACCCATGCCCTCCTACATCTCCCGAAGAGCCTCTGTTCCGGGGCTGGGCCCTCGAGGAGGACGCGCTTCGCCGCCCTACACTCCGCACGACGGGGCACCGGGCGCCGCCGTACCAAAGTAACGAACGAGTGGGAACTCGCCGGCGTGTGGCAGGACGAGTACGCCCGACTCGCGCGCGCGGTCGCTCGGTCGATGCGCCCTACCCTCTCCAAGATGGTGGAGGTCGGCGGGGGTGAAGGAGCCTTCACTGTCCCGCTCGCGCTCGCTCTTCCCGCCACTCGGCTCATTGTCATCGACCGTGACAAGGCTCCGTATACCTCCGGTCAGAAGCGACTGGTCCGCGCGTTGCGCCGGCACGCCCTCTTGGGCCGAGTTCGTGTCGTCATCGGCGATGCGAGATGTGACCTACACCGCGTCGTCCTCGGCCGACGACCCCAGGCCGTGATCTCTTGCGAGTTCCTGTCGGAACTGACATCGGCGGAGATGACCGGGTTCTTCGAAGCGTGCGCGCGGGTCCTCGCGGTTGGCGGGGTGACCGCCCATCTCTTCCTCGCACCAGCACCGCGGAACGCCTCCCAGCGTCTCACCATCGAGGCGGACACCGACCCCCGCTGGACCCGGCATCCGCCCCGGCAGTGGTTCAGCCCGACTCCAGAGATGGTCGCCGCGAGCTTGACTCAATGCGGTTTCCGCAGGGTGCGGCTCCAAGTACTCCCCGGTCGGATTCGCATGGTCGGCCAGGCAGCGAAGGCGCAACTCCGAGCATGGGGCGTGCGTGAAACTTTCATCCGGGAACACCGACGACTGCTCGATGGGAACGGCCTCGAGCTCCCCGACTGGATGATCCTCTCGGCGAGCCGGTAGTGGTGGTCCAGATCCGTTCGGGCTCGGCCGCCGATAGAGCCTCGGTGGCGTGGGAGAGAGCAGGACCCTACGGCCCACGAGAGAGCGGATGGACCCGATAGCCCCGAGCGGATTCGAACCGCTGTCGCCGGCTCCAAAGGCCAGCATGCTTGGCCGCTACACCACGGGGCTGGGGGGCTCCACGACCGGCCGAGGCTAAAGACTCGACTCCCCCGCCGCCGGTCCCGGCGACGGCACCGCGCCGACCGGACCCGCCGGGCCCGACGGGCCCACCGGGTCCGCTCGGGGTCGGGCCCCCGGGACCCACCGAAGGAGCGGCAGGGTCGCCGCGCCGACCGCGCCGGCGAAGATCCACGCCAGCGTGTAACCGTCGGCGTCCGCAAGGTACCCGAAGGCGACCGCGAGCGCGCTTCCCGCAAAGATCTGGACGCAGTTGATCACCGCGAGCGCGAGCGTGAACCCCTCGCCCCGGGCCGAGGGGTCGTACGACGGGATGAGGTAGAGCACCGCGAAGACGACCCCATCGGCGAATCCGAGGAAGAGGAAGACGGGGACGAGGCCCGCGAGCGGGAGGAACGGGATCGCGAGCGTCGCGAGGGCGCCGGGGATCGCGAACGCGACGAGGATCCTCCGCATGTCCCGTCGACGCTCCGCGAGCCACCCGCCGACCGGGCCGCCGACGATCTCGACCACGATCATCGCGGTCGGCAGGCTCGCGGCGAGCGTGAGGCTCCACGCCGGATGCGCGTGCGCGGCGTATTGGACGAAGTACTGCGCGACGATGTAGAACGCGGCCCAGATGCCGGTGAGCGCGAACCCGAGGGCCCAGATCGGGCGGGACCTCAGGAGCGGGCGGGCCGCTGCGAGGAGCGCGGGCCGCCCCGTCGGCGGGGCGGTCGGAGCGGCGGACGGGAGGAGCCGCGCTGCGGCCCCGCCCATCCCGAGGAGCGCGAGACCGCCCACCGCGAGCGCCCACCCCCAACCGAACGTGAGTCCGACGACGGCGCCGGCGAGCACTCCGATGGCCGCCCCGACGCTGAAGCCCGAGTTGTAGAACCCGATGATCGGCCCCCGGGTCCCGGCGGGGAAGTACGCGGCGACCAGGCCCAGCCCCGGGGCGAAGAAGAACGCCGCGCCGGCACCGGTGCCGAACCGCAGGGCCGCGAGCGCGTACCAGTTCGGCGAGAACGCCGACGCGAGCGCGCACGC
>JASHQY010000098.1 GCA_030038885.1 Thermoplasmata archaeon
GATCGTCAGGAGCCAGATCTGCCGGTACGGGGCGAGCCCGTTCCCCAGGGAAGTAAGGGAGGAGATGGCCAGCGCCGCTCCGATCACGGAGCCGAACTGACGGAACGCCATCCCGACCCCGCTGCCGACAGCGTACTTGCCCGGGGGCAGGTTGTAGGCAAACGCGCTCGTGAGCACCGGGAGGACGAACGCGATCCCCACCCCCATCACGAGCGACGCGGGCAGCCAGACACCGAGGTAGTCGGGAACGGAGGTACTGCGGGACCAGAGCAGGCCCTGACCGGCAGCGTACACGAGACCGCCGGGGACCACCAGACGACGGTGCCCGAACCGCGTCGAGAGCCGGCCCGCGACGGGGGCGAGTGCCGCCACGGTCAACGCCGGCGGAGCGAGCGCGAGGCCGGCCCCCAAGAGCGAGAAGTGCCAGACGTCGGTGAGGAAGTAGACGGTGTTGAAGAAGCTCGCCGTGAACCCGACGCAGAAGACGATCATGCCGAGGTTCGCGAAGACGAACCCACGGTCTCGGAAGAGCTCCGGGTCCACGACCGGATGCTTCGCGAAGCGCAGGTGCACCGCGAACGCTGCGAGCAGCGCGAGGCCGCCGAAGAGCGATGCCACGACCGGCAGGCTCGCCCCGCCGAGCGTCCCGCTCTGCACGATCCCGTACGTGATGAGCGTGGCTCCCGAGGTGAGCAGGACTAGGCCGATCACATTCGGTCGGGCACCGGCGGTAACGTCCCGAGACTCCGCCAGGACGGCGTAGCCGACGATCGCCACGATCGCCCCGATCGGAACGTTGAGGAAGAAGATCCAACGCCAGTCCGCGTACTGGACGAGCAGCGCGCCGAGCGTGGGTCCCGCGACGACGGCGGCCGCCGCGACCGCCCCAACGAGCGTCACTGCAAAGGCCCGGCGCTCGCGGGGGAACGCCCCGAGGGTGAGCGCGAGGCCCGTGCTCGTCAGCAACGCACCCCCGACCGCCTGGAGCGCACGGAACGCGATCAAGAGGCCCAGGGTCGGCGCGGCCCCGCTCAAGCCCGAGAACAGCGCGAACGTCGTGATCCCGACCAGGAAGAGGCGCTTGCGGCCGACCAGGTCCGCGAAACGGCCCGCCGGAACGAGCAGCGCGGCGTAGACGATCGTGTAGGCGTTGACCACCCACGAGACGTCCGTGATGTCGGCGCCCCGGAACCCCCGCGAGATCGCCGGGAACGCGATGATGACGATCAGTGCGTCGAGGACGACCGCAAACGTCCCGAGACTCGTGATCGCGAAGACCGCCCACGGGGACCTCGGGCGGGGCGCTTCCGAAGTGACTTGCATTATACAAGTCACTATGAATCACGCCGCTACTTAAGTAGTGCGCCGTGCTGAGAGCCACCACCATGCCGCGACGCTCCGTGACGGCTCGGGGACCGCGGGGCACCGTACCGCCCGAACGACGGTCGGTCTGCCCCATCGCCAACACGCTCGATATCCTCGGCGATCGCTGGACGCTCTTGGTGATCCGGGATCTCCTCAAGGGGAAGCGACGGTACGTCGAGTTCTCCGCCTCTCCCGAGCGGATCGCGACCAACCTCCTTTCGGAGCGGCTGAAGCGGCTCGAGCAGCAGGGGATCGTCGAGTCCCGGCTCTACAGCACGCATCCCCCCCGCTCGGAGTACCACCTCACGCCGAAGGGCGAGGACCTCCGTCCGGTCGTGTCGTCCTTGCGGCGCTGGGGGTTGCGCCACATTCTCGGGACCCGCGTGGACGCGAGCCCTTGACACTGGTCCCGGGCGATTTCGGTGGACCGGGGACGAGGGACGTCCGGGCCGGCTCGCGGCGTCCGGGGGCGAACGCTCTCGGCCGCATCGGTGCAGCGCGCAGGCCGCTCGCGGCCGAGAGGACCCTGCTCGGCCGGATCGAACGGCCTCCTCACGGAGAGGAGCGGACTCGTCCGTGCCCGAGTGGCGGGACCAGGCATGGCCAAAAAGTTCCAGCTCCGGCCGGCCGACCTAACCGAGACTGGGATCATGCCTCTGCCCACCGTCCGCCGTTTTTCTTTCATTATATAACGTTATATAACAAAACAAATTCTTGCCGAGCGTGAATCCGTACGTGCCCGGTCAGCCGGCGACTCCTGGCACATTCGCGGGCCGGGAGGCAGTGCTGCGACGGGCTAGCGAAGCGCTTGAGCTGGCTCGTCGTTTGGGGCGGAACTCCGTGCTCCTGTTAAACGGGTACCGCGGCAGTGGGAAGACCTCGGTACTCCGAAAGATCGAGGCGCTCACGCTCGCTGCTCGGTCCGATGCCATCGTGGTAGAGATTCCGCTTCGCATCCACAGCTCCGAGGACCGACTTCTGGCCAGCGTCGTACAGGAGGTAGCTCGACAGCTGGAGGGTCGAGCCGGTGCCGGCGATCGCGTTCGCGCGTTCCTGTCTCGAGTGCACGGGCTGTCGATCGCCGGAACCGGAGTCACTTTGGGCGCAAGCGCGGCCTCTCGACCCACTTCTGGCCTCGCGGTCTGGAGAGAGTGCATCGACTCCCTACCCGACGGGAGCATTCTGCTGATCTGCGTCGATGACGCGGAGTTGTTGGACACGAGCGGACTTGGTGCGCTCAAGACGATCGCCGAGACTCAGGGGCGCGTTCCGATCGTGTTGATCGTGGCGGGTGGGGTCGAACTTGCCGATCGTCTGTCTCAGCCCGACACCTCCCCGATCGCCAGGATCTTCTCGGCCGGCCGGTTTGATATCGGGGAGCTATCACCGTCCGAAACTGGCGAGGCGCTGAACGCTCCGATACGTGCAGCCGACCTTCACGGCGGATGGACGACCGACGCCATCGAACTCGTCCACCGCCTTAGCCGCGGCTACCCTTTCCTGGTCCAGTGCCTTGCTCACGCGGCGTTCATCGAGGGGTCCACCGTCGAGGTCTCACGAGTACAGGCTTCGGTCCCGGAGGCCCTCGAGGTGGGGGGGAGCTGGCTCGAACGAGAATGCGCGTCGGCATCGGATGAGGACATTCGCGCCTTTGCCAAGATCGCAGACGTCGGGCGACCGCGGCTACGTAGCTCCGAGATCCTGTCGCTGGGAATCCAAAGTCCGTACATTGGGCGGCTGGTTCGCCAGAAGATCCTCAAGAAGATCTCACGGGGCCAGTACGAGCTCCGCAAGGCGCCGGTGATCGCCTATTACCACGCACTGGCCCGCGGTCTACGTCTGGGCTGACCCCGAAGCGACGCCGTGGTGAACTCGTCCGACGGACCAGCTGCCGGGGCCAGGATTTGAACCTGGGAACTCCTGCGAGAGCAGATCTTGAGTCTGCCGCCTTTGGCCACTCGGCCACCCCGGCGCACGGACACGAGGAGCGGTCCCAGCTTATCCTTGCTACGCCGCATCATCGGAGTCGGTCGTCGGCTCTTCCTCCTCCTCTTCCTCCTCGAGCGGTGCTTCGGACGGCGCTTCGGACAGCACCACGTCGTCCCGAAGGATCGACAGAGGTTCCGACTCCGGCCCGCGGCCCGCGGACGGCGGGGCGTCCCGTAGCGGCGTCCGCCGCGCCCGCCCGCACCGCAAACAGGTTCGGACGCGCCGGCCGGAGCGGAACCGGGTCCGCACGGTACGGCCCTCGACCCAGAAGGAGGAACACCCGCGGCAGTAGAGCTCGCGGTACTCGGGGAGGAGACGCACGTTGTAGCGCGTGCCGACGCGGCGGGCGAGGACGACGTACCGGTCGGCCCGAGCGAGATCCCCCGCGGCGGCCTCGCGCCCGGCGAGCGCGAACAGCGTCGAGATCCGCTCTCGTGCGATGCGCACCATGCCCGCGGTGCGGCGCCCGCGCCGACCCCCGTGCCCTACGGAGTTTGGGGCTGCTGGCATACGGGGCAGTAGATCGCCGATCGCGAGATGATCGTACGGCAGCGGACACAGTACTTCCCCGACGGTGGTGGCGCGATCGGGCCGGTCGGCGGGAGCGAGATCCCGAGCGCGGTCGCGTACGTCGCGGGGGCGGCCGCCGCGGGTCGGGCGGCGGGCGGGGGAGGCGCCGCCGGTACGGAGGGCCCCGGTGCGCCCCCGACCGGAAGCGGTGGCGGCGGAGGCACCGCGGACGTCGTGTCGACCTGCGGCAGCGTGTACCCGCACTTGGCGCAGAACAGCGCCCCGTCGCGCGCGATCTCCCCGCAATGAAGGCAAACGACCACGACCAGGGCAAGATTAATGCGATATATCTCCGTCAGGTCCCCCGGTGAGACACCGGTCGGTCGCGCTCGTCACCCGGGACCCGGCTCTCTACGGGGAGCTCGCGGGGTTCTTGCGTGAACGCCGGTTGCCGTCCGTGAGCCTGCTGCCGGGGCAGCGGATTCCCGACCGGGTCGCGGTCGTTCTGACCTCTCCGGAGGAGGCTCGCGAGATCTCCCATCCCCACGTCCTGGTCGTCGGGGAGGAGGGGGATCGACGCGCGCTCGGCGCGGCCGTCGAGCACGCCCTCGAGGTCGGGGGGCCCGAGGGCGAGGACATCGTCGTCGGGATCGACCCCGGGCCGCGGCCCGGGTACGCCGTCTTCGCGGGGAGCACGTGCATCGGGGAGGGCATCCTGGAATCGCCGGAGGCGGCGGGGGTCTTCTCGGGGCAGCTCCGCCACCGGTTCGCCTCCCGCCGGGTCCTCTTCCGCGTCGGCGCGGGGGACCCGCCCCGTCGAAACCGCGTCGTGAACTCGCTGCTCACCCACCACCGGTCGGTCGAGCTCGTCGACGAGCAGGGGACGACGCCTCGGGGGCATCGACGACCCCGCGACGCGCTCGCGGCGCGGTCGATCGCCCGCGGCGTCGGGCGCCCGGTGCGCGAGCACCTGCCGACGAACCCGACTCCGGGGGAGATCGCGGACACGCAGCGCCTGAGCCGGGAACGGAGCGGGGGCCTCGTGACGATCTCCCGATCCTCGGCGCATCGGGTCCTCCGGGGGGAGATCTCGCTCGCCGAGGCGGTCGAGACGAAGCTCGCGCCCCGAGGATCGGACGACGCGCGGGTCGCCTCCGGGGACGACCCGCGGTCCCGGCGGGAACGCCTTTAATCCGCACCGGGGTCGCCTCTCCGTGCCGCTGGCCCCCGAAGTCGCGCAGAGGGCGCGGCGCCTTGCGATCGAGAACGCGATCTCGCACGACGGGGTCCCGCGCGCAGGACCGATCGTCGCGCGCCTGCTCGCGACCGATGCGACGCTCCGCGCCCACGCCGAAGAGGTCCGCGCACTCGCCGAGACGGTGGCCACCGAGGTCGCTGCCCTCCCGCGGGCCGAGCTCGAGCCCGCGCTGAGCGCCCTGGGCGGCGCCGAGACCGATCGGCCGAAGGAGGCGAGATCCGCGGGGGGAGAGTTTCCGGACCTGCCGGGCGCGGAGCTCGGCCAGGTCGTGCTCCGGATGGCGCCGTTCCCCAGCGGCGTGCTGCACGTCGGCCACGGCCGGATGCTCTACGTGCATCAGCACTACCGGGAGCGCTACGCCGGCCGACTGCTCCTCGTCTTCGACGACACCCCGGGCTCCGAGGAGAAGCGGGCCGAGACCGAATACTTCGATCTGATCCTCGGCGATTGCGAGCTCGCCGGCGTCGTCCCGGACCAGGTCGTCTACAAGTCCGATCGGGTCCCGCAGTTCTACCCCTGGGCCCGTCGGCTCATCGACCGGGGTGCGGCGTACGTCTGCCGCTGCCCCGCGGAGCTCCTGCGGCAGCGCCGGACCCAGGGGGTCGCGTGCGCGGAACGCGCCCAGTCCCCGGGCGAGGCGGCGGACGAATGGGAGCGCATGCTCTCGGGCGCCTACGCCGCCGGCGGGGCGGTGCTTCGGCTGAAGACCGACCTCGGCGACCCGGACCCCGCGTTCCGCGATCGCGTGCTCTGCCGCATCAGCGATCTCGACCACCCGCGCGTCGGGCACCGCTACCGGGTCTGGCCGATGCTCGAGTTCTCGTGGGCCGTCGACGACGTCGAGCTCGGGGTGACCCACGTCCTCCGCGGCAAGGACCTCGTGATCGAGGACCGCATGCAGCGCTACATCTGGGACGTCCTCGGCGTCGACGGACCGCCGTTCCTCCATTGGGGCATGCTGCGCGTCCGCGAGGCGAAGGTCTCGAAGAGCAAGTCGTACCGCGAGGTGAAGAGCGGCGTCTACGACGGGTGGTCCGACCCGAGGACCTGGTCGCTCCGATCCCTCGACCGCCGGGGGATCTCGATGGAGGCGCTGCGGGCGTTCATCCTCTCGTTCGGGATGTCGCTCGCCGACGTCGAGGTACCGGCGGAGACGCTCTACGCCGAGAACCGCAAGCGCATCGACGCCACGACCGTCCGCCGCGCCTACGTTCCCGAACCGGTGCGCGTCGACGTGGACGGGTTTCCGGACGCGTTGCGCTCGGTCGAGCTGCCGAACCACCCCGACCGGTCCGAGCTCGGGCATCGGACGGTGGCCGCCGGGCCCTCGTTCTACCTCCCCTACGCGGACCTCGCCCGACGGCCGGGGGAGGAGATCCGCCTCAAGGACCTCGCGAACGTCCGCCTGCCGGCGACGATCGCCCCGAGCCCCTCTCCGATCCGCGCGACCTTCACGAGCCGGGAGAATCGCCGGCTGCCGCGGCTGCAGTGGGTCGGGGTCGAGGGGTCCGTCCCGGTCGACGTCCTCGGGATCGACGGGACCCACGCGCTCGGCCGGGGCGAGGCGGCGCTCGCGGACGCGCGCCCCCGCGAGATCTTCCAGTTCGAGCGGGTCGGCTTCGTGCGGGTCGAGGACCGCCGCTCGACGCCCGGCGAACCGGTGCGGGTCGTCTACGGGCACCCCTGAGCCGCGCCCGAAGGTTTAGATGCCGGCGAAGGCATCTTTGCCGGAGCCTCCCATGCGGTTCCTGCACACGTCGATCACGGTCCGCGAGATGGACGAGAGCCTCCGGTTCTACACGGAGGTCCTCGGGCTCGAGTTCGAGCGACGGCGCGCGATCCCCGAGAACCACGCCGAGATCGCGTTCGTGAAGGACCCGGCGTCGGGCGCGCGCGTCGAGCTGACCCACTGGGACGGCAAGGACCGGTTCGATCCCGGCGAGCAGCTCGACCACCTCGCGTTCGAAGTGCCGGACCTCGACCGCTTCCTCGAGACGGCCCGGGCGCGGCAGGTCCGAATCGCGAAGGAGCCGTACCGCCTCTCGGGCGGGAGCTCGCGGATCGCGTTCATCCTCGACCCCAACGACGTCTGGATCGAGCTGATCGAGCGCGCGCCCGGCGCGGGCTAGTCCGACGACCGTGGCGGCGGCGCTCACCGATCCGACCGGCCGCGCCCACGCGCGTTCGCTCCTCGCGGTCTTCGGCGCGACGTTCTTCGTCCGCTTCGCGTTCGGCATCACGCTCGCGGTCTTCGCAACGTACATCACCGGGAAGCTCACCGGGCTTTCCGGGTCCGACGAGGGGACGGTCGGCCTGGTCGCGGCGATGGCGCCGATCGGGGAGTTCTCGACCGTGCTCGCCTCCGGCCTCGCGACCGACCGCGTCGGGCGCTTTCCGGTCCTCTTCGCCGGGATGGGGGGCGCGTCGGTGATGTTCGGGCTGGTCGCGACGACCCGGTCGATCGCGGCGCTCGCGGCGCTGAACTTCTTCTTCGGGATCGCGAGCGGAGCGATCCTCGCGTCGAGCCTCACGGTCGTCGCCGACCGGTCGTCCGCGGACGAGCGGGGGCTCGAGATGGGACGCTTCGACGCGATGAACCTCGCCGGGTGGCTCGGCGGGTACGCGTTCGGGATCGCGATCCTGGGGTTCCTGGAGGACGGACGCCTAAACCTCGCGTTCCTTCCGTACGTCTTCGTGATCGGGGCGCTCACGCTGATCGCGGGGCTCGCGTTCGCCGGCTACCTCGTCCGCCACCTCCCGCGGCCCGCGCCGGTGCGCGGCGAGGGGATCGGCGCGATCCTCCGGCACGCGTTCGGCCGCAGCGTCCTGCTCGTCACGCTCCCGTGGCTCGTCATCTACATGCTGATCGGCTACATCCTCGTCTTTGTCGGCAACGCCTCCGCCTCGGTCGGGTTCTCCGACCTCTACATCGCGCTCGGGATCGGCGCGGGCGGCGCGCTCTTGGTCGTGACCCAGCCGCGCTTCGGCCAGCTCGCGGACCGGTACGGGCGCTCGCGCCTGATGGGCGTCGGCGTCGGGGGCTTCGTCGGCGTGATGCTGTTCGCGTGCCTGGCCCTCGCCTACGGCCCCCGGCTCGAGCTGATCGTCCCGCTCGGCATCCTCGTGCTGCCGGCGCTCGCCTACGGGCCGGCGGCGCTCGCCGCCCTCGCGGATCTGGCCCACGCACTGAGCCGGGGCACGTCGATGGCGATCTACTCCCTCACGATCTCGCTCGGGATGATCCTCGGTCTCGTCGCCGGCACGCAGCTGGTCGCGCGGTTCGGCAACGACGGGTTCTACCTCTTCTTCGGCACGATCGCGGTCGCGCTGGTCGTGCTCACGGCGGTCCGCTACCGGGACACCGGCGAAACGGCCCCGCCGCGGCCTACGACTCCGGTTCGATGACGATGTGCCGGAGGACCGGGAACGCGCTGCGGAGCGCCCCCGTGATCTGGTCGATCGCGACCTCGAGCTGGTCGGTCGTCATCCCGTCCTGGAAGTTGATCCGCAGGGCGAGGAGCGCGTCCTCCGGCCCGAGCAGCATCGACTGGAAGCTCCGCACCTTCGCGACCGCCGCGTTGCGCTCGATGATCGCGAGCATGTCCCGCGCGTAGCTCGGGTCGAGCGCGCGGCCGATCAGGTACTCCCGGCTCTCGGCGGTCAGCACGAACCCGGTGGCGATCAGGAGGATCCCCTCGGCCGCGGCGCTGATCCCGTCCACGGCGGCGCGGCCGGTGTGGAACACCACCGCGAGGCCGCCAAAGGCGACCATGCTCGCCACGACCGACACGAGGTCCTGGTAGAAGATCGCCTTCAGGCCCTCGTTCGCGGAGAGCAGGAGGCTCGCGAGCGTGACGCGCGAGAGCCGGAGCTCGCGCAACGTGACCCAGATGCTGAGCACGCTGACGACGAGCGTCGCCCCGACCACGAGCAGCGCCTCGCCGAGATGGCGCAGCGGTTCCGGGGCGACGATCTGGTCGACCCCCTCGGTGAGCGCGAGCACCCCGGCGACCGTGAACGTCACGACGATCGAGACGAACGCCCAGAAGAAGCGCTCCTTGCCCCGACCGAACGGATACTCGTGCGACGCGGGCCGACGCGAGAGGTAGAGCCCCCAGAGCAACAGGCCGCCCCCGACGAGGTCCGTCAGCGCGAAGATCGCCTGCGCGAGGACCGCCCGGCTCCCGGAGGCGATCGCGACCGCGAGGTTGACCGCGAAGAGCGTCCCGTTGAGGAGGAGGGTGGCGACGATGACGACCTGGGGACGCATTGGGTTCCCGGGGACTCCTCCGGGAGGGTTCCCTACCTCCCTTCCGGGGATTAAGCGTTCCCGCTCGATGGAGGGTGGGGGGTGCGGGCCGAGGGCCGGGACCAAGGGTTAAATCGCGGCGACCGGTCCGCCGACCGGAGCGTCGATGAGCGAGCCCGCGGCCCGTTCGACCGCCGTCGCGCCGGGGGCCGGCCTGCGGTCGGACGCCCCGTCCCGACGTCGGCGGCCCCTGCTCTCGCAGATGGGCCTCAGCCCGGGCAAGCGGACCCGACTCAAGCGGCTGCTCTACGATCACGGGCCGGGCGGCGGGACGCTCCTGGTGCTGCCGATCGACCAGGGGCTCGAGCACGGGCCGATGGACTTCTTCGACAATCCCGACTCGCTCGACCCCCGCTACCAGTACGAGCTCGCTCGCGAGGGCAAGTTCAGCGCGATCGCGCTGCACATCGGCCTCGCGGAGAAGTACTGCTCCGAGTTCGCGGGCGAGGTACCGCTGATCCTCAAGCTGAACGGAAAGACCGGGATCCCGTCGGACGCCCAGGCGTTCAGTGCGCTCACCGGGTCGGTCGAGGATGCGGTCCGTCTCGGCGCGGACGCGGTCGGGTACACCGTCTACGTCGGTTCGCCGTCGCAGGACCGGGACTTCGCGCAGTTCCGCGAGATCCGGGCCGCCGCCGACCGGCTCGGGATGCCGGTGATCGTCTGGGCCTATCCCCGGGGCGAGGCGGTCGCCAAGAAGGGTGGCAAGGAGAGCCTGTTCGCGATCGACTACGCCGCGCGGGTCGCGCTCGAGCTGGGGGCCGACATCGTGAAGGTCAACTTCCCGGTGCCGTCCGAGAAGGACGCCGACAGCCCGCCGCCGTACAACTCGCTCCACCTGTCGGCGAGCCAGGCGTTCCGCAAGGTCGTCGAGAGCGCGGGCCGCTGCCTCGTGCTGGTCTCGGGTGGCGAGCGGATCGGGGACGCGGAGCTCCTGGCCAAGGTGCGCGCGTCGATGGACGACGGAGCGACCGGGATCATCTTCGGGCGGAACATGTGGCAGCGCCCGAAGGCCGACGCGCTCCGAATGACGCGGGAGCTCCATGCGATCTTCCGGGAGTACGCGCAGCCCCCGGGGTAGAGCTCCCGTTCGCCTCTACCTCGTCCTCGCGGAGGAAGACCACCCGAAGGCGTGCACGGGACGCCGGCTGCTCCACCGCGGCCTC
This sequence comes from Thermoplasmata archaeon, assembly GCA_030038885.1. Lineage (GTDB taxonomy): Archaea > Thermoplasmatota > Thermoplasmata > Lutacidiplasmatales > UBA184 > Lutacidiplasma. The sequence goes on from JASHQY010000098.1 coordinate 10,598, forward strand.
GTGCACCGGGTCCGCTCGATCGAGGGGATCTCGCCGCCGCCAATCGTGCTCGATCCCTACGCCCCTGAGCCGCTCGGACCCGCCGACCGCCCGGCGGCGCGGCGGGGGGGGCTCCTCGCGGTCGACTGCTCTTGGAACCGGCTCACCGAGCGCGGTCGGTTCCCGGGCCCGAGCCCGCCGCGCGGCGAGGGGATCCGACGTCGCCTCCCGATCCTGATCGCGACGAACCCCCAGCACTACGGACGGCCGGCCCAGCTCAACACCGTCGAGGCGCTCGCGGCGGCGCTCTTCCTGCTGGGGTACCGGGAGGAGGCGGCCCGCCTGCTCGAGGGGTTCCGGGGGAGCGGGTCCTTCCTCGCCGTCAACGCCGACCGCCTCTCCGAGTACGCTGGCGGGCGGGACGGCGACGGAATCCGCGCCGCCGAGCGACGGCTCTTCGGGGGAGTCGCCGAGGGTCAGACGACCGGCGGGTAGGTGTGCCCCTCGGTCGGGAGGTGCTCGATCGGCACGTCCGCGATCGAGCGGACCGGCCGGTCGAGCGGCAAGTGGCCGAGCAGCACTCCGCCGAAGCGCTCGAAGTACCGGGTCGTGTGCAGGGTCACGCAGTGGGCCTCGTAGAGCACGCGGCCGGTGAGATCGGGGTCGTGCCCGCGCAAAAAGACCGAGAGCTGGGCGGACCGCAGGAACTGGCCGAGCTCGGCGCCGTTCCAGGGTTCGGACAGCCCGCGGCGCAGCCGCGATTCGACGCACTCGGTCCAGACGACGTCGATCAGCCGCCGCTCCGAAACGCGGTCGAAGTCGCGCCGCCACGACGCGGGCAGCGGTCCGCGCGGAAAGCCGGCGTGCGAGAGGAACGCGCCGCTCGGGCTCACCGCGGCGATCGGGCCCCGCTCGAGGAGCGCGACGATGCGGTCGTACCGCTCGGACCTCGGTCCCCAGAGATCGTCCACTTCCTCGGGAAGGGTCCGGGGCAGCACCGGGATGCGCGAGACCGTCTCGTGGTTGCCCTGGATCAGGACGACCCGGTCGGGGAACCGGGCCTCGAGGTCGAGCAGCATCAACGCGTTCGCGACCGAACCCGAGCGACAGTCCTGCGGGGTCCGGTCGACGTAGTCCCCCATCGCGACCAGCATGCGGGGCGGACCCTCCGACCGCAGGAACGCGCGGCGCACCTCGAGGGTCGAGCGCCAGTCCCCGTGCGAGTCGCCGATCACGAGGGCTTCGGCGAACCCCTGGGCGGGGAGCTCCGCGAGACCCGAGCGCACGGGGACGGTGCGTTCCAGCCGGGCCAGGATCCGATCGGCCTCCTCGGGAGACGAGCGGAGCACGGTCTCCGGGGCGAGCAGCTCATCGCTCATGGTCGGTGCGACCCAGCCGCCGCGAGTAGAAATGCGGGGGGCCGGAGTTCCCGGGCGCCGATCGAACGACCGACGCACCCTTTGAACCGGCGAATGCCCTGGGCAACAGGGTCCTAAGCCCTGCCTCGGAGGCCCGGCGCGCGAGCGCGCGTCGTTTGGCCGAGCTGGAGCACCCCCGCACCGGCATCGCAACCCGAGAGAGCAGATAGCCCCGGCAGGAGTTCCGGCCGCCGGGGACGCGGACCCCCGGGACGTTCGAACCTGCGTCGCGAGATCCAGAGTCTCGCATGATTGGCCACTACACCACGGGGCTACGCCGCCGCGCAGCGTCGGTCCGCTGATAAACGTTGCCGCACGGGCGCGACGCGCGCCGGCCGGGGTCCCGAAACCACCGCCGCGGGGACGCGGTCCGAATTCCGCCCGGTCCGCGCGCGTTCCACCACATTCCACAAATAGCCCGACGGAGTCCGACCCCGGTCCATGCCCGGGAGGTCGCATGGCGGAGGGAGGGGCGATCCGCCCGGTCGATCCAGGGTCGACGGCGACCTCGGGGGAATGCGCTGACCGGCCCCGGCTCCCGTCGGCGGCCCGGTCGGCCGCGATCTACCTGGCGATCCCGCTGATCGCCGGCGGCGCAGTCGCCGCGACCGTCGGCCTCTCCCTGGGCGGGATCACGAGCTACCTCCCCCAGGCGACGGTCGACGTGGTCTACTCGTTCCTGCGGATGAGCGCGGCCTACGGCCTCTCGCTCGCGTTCGCGCTCGCGTACGGGTACTACGCCGCCTCCCATCGCACGGGCGAGCGGGTGATGATCCCGATCCTCGACATCCTCCAGTCGATCCCGATCCTCGGGTTCTTTCCGATCGCGCTCGTCGTGTTCGCCTCGCTCACTCCGGGAAGCTGGCCGGGAGTGAACTTCGCGTCGGTCTTCCTGATCTTCACGTCGATGGCGTGGAACATGGTCTTCGGGGTCTACGAGTCCCTGAAGACGCTCCCCGCCGAGCTCAAGGAGGCCGCGGAGACGTTCCAGGCGCGGGGCTGGCTCCTCTTCCGCAAGGTCCTGCTCCCCGCGACCACGACCCGGCTCGTCTACAACTCCGTCCTCTCCTGGACCGCCGGATGGTTCTTCCTGGTCGAAGCGGAGATCTTCACGACGAACTCGAACCAGGTCCTTCCGGGGATCGGGAGCTTCCTCTCGTTCGCGGCGAGCGACCACAACACCAACGCGTTCCTCGCCGGCATCTTCGTGCTGGTGGTCGTGATCGCGCTGCTCGACTTCGCGCTCTGGCGGCCGCTCAGCAAGTGGGCGGAGCGGTTCCGCTACGACACCTCGCCCGCGGGCGAGGGCGAGGCGATCGCGGCGGGCGACAGCGCGACCCGCTTCGGCCGGGTCGCGGCGTATGTGCGCCGCGGGATGCGGACCACGGCGACCCGGATCCGCACCCCGCTCGTCCAGCTCGCCGCGATCGCAGCCCGGCCCGGGCGCCGGAGCGAGCGCCGCCCGTCCGTGATCCCCTACCTCGGAGTCGGCCTCGTGCTCGTGCTCGCGTGGCTGATGCTGATCGCGCTGGTCGTCGCGATCTACCACGTGTTCTCCGGCCCGATCCTCCCGGGGGTCGCGCGGCAGATCGAGCTCCTCCCGCTCGCGATGGGGGCCTCGGCCCTGCGGGTCGCGGCGGCGTACGCGATCTGCCTCGGGGTCGCGCTGCCGCTCGCCCTCCTCCTGGCCCGGAGCTCCCGCGCGTCGAAGTACGGGATGCCGACCGTCGAGGTCATCGCGTCGTTCCCGGCGACCGCGCTCTTTCCGGTGATCATCTTCGAGCTGATCCCCTACATCTCGGCGGAGGGCGCGGCGATCCTCATGCTGATCACCGGCATGCTGTGGTACCTGTTCTTCAACATCCTCTCGGGCCTTCGCGCGATCCCGCCGGATCTCGAGGAGGCGGCCCATTCCTTCGGCCTGCGGGGGTGGAAGCGGTTCACCCAGGTCGTGCTGCCGGGGATCTTCACCGCCCTCATCACGGGCTCGATCACGGCGTTCGGGGGAGGCTGGAACACGCTGATCGTCGCCGAGTACCTGAACAGCGGCAGTTCCAACGCGCTGAGCCTGTTCGGCGTCGGGCGCTCGATCGACGTCGGGTACGCGATGGCCGACCACACCGGCTACCCCTTGATGGTCGCCGCGCTCCTGACCTTGATCGCGACGGTCGTTGCCATCAACGAGCTCATATGGAAACCGCTCTACCGGCGGGCCGTCGAGAAGTACCGTTACGACTGACGGACTCCTCGTCGGGGGCCGGGCCCCGCGGGAGGGAGCGATGGCGCTGATCCGGGTCGAGCACGTCGACAAGGCGTTCGCCGGACGGCACGGCTCGATCAGCATCATGCAGGACATCTCGTTCGACGTCGCGGACTCGGACTTCCTCGCGATCGTCGGCCCGTCGGGGTGCGGGAAGTCGACCCTCCTCCGGTTGATCCAGGGGCTCGATCGCCCGACCGGCGGCGCGATCTACTTCCGGGATGCGCCGATCTCGAGCGTCTGCTCGAAGATGGCGATGGTCTTCCAGAACTTCGCGCTCTACCCGTGGCTCACGGTCTCCCAGAACGTGGCGTTCGGCCTCGAGGCCCTCGGCTGGCCGGAAGACCGCATCAAGAGCCAGGTCGACCGCTACATCTCCGTCACCGGCCTCGACGGCTTCCAGGAGGCCTACCCGCGCGAGCTCTCCGGCGGCATGCGCCAGCGCGTCGGCCTCGCCCGCGCGCTGGCGGTCGAGCCGTCGGTGCTGCTCATGGACGAGCCGTTCAGCGCGCTCGACCCGCTGACCGCGGAGAGCCTGCGCGAGGAGATCCTCCAGCTGTGGCGGGATCCGGACCTCCCGCCGGACGCGGTCCTCCTGGTCTCCCACAACATCGAGGAGGCCATCCAGCTCGCGGACCGCATCATCGTGCTCGCCCGCCGACCCTCCCACGTCCTCGCGGACGTGCACGTCGATCTGCCGCGCCCGCGGGACCGCAAGTCGAGCGCGTTCTACGACCTCACCGACCGGGTCTACTCGCTGATCACCGAGGGCGGGGGCGGTGCGGCGGCGCCGATCGCGAGCGAGGGGCCGTCGCCTCAAAAAGCCTTATAGTGGTCTCCCGGGATAGCTTAGTTCCCTGGAATTCCGGACGTGCCGACGAGCTATCCGAAGTGCAGCCCCACCGAGATGCAGGGGTTGCTCGTACTGCTGAACGCGCACAAGGGGTCCGAGGACGTCGCGCTCCTCGCGGACGACCTCGATCTCGAGATCGACGAGATCCTTCCCTCGCTCGATTTCGCCGCGGTCCTGGGGTTCGTTCGGGTGACGGACGGACGGGCGACGTTCACCGATCTCGGCCGCCGCTACATCGCGTCGACGATCCGCGACCGCAAGGCGATCCTGCGCGAGCAGCTCCGCCGGACGACCCTGTTCAAGACGCTCCTGCGCGCGCTCGAGAACGCTCCGGACCGCCGGCTGACCGACGAGCAGCTGACCCAGCTGATCTCGATCACGCCGGCCCCCGCGGACGAGTCGGTCCAGAACATCGTGAACTGGGGACGCTACGCGGAGCTGATCCGCTACGATGCGGGGCAGCACGTCCTGGTCGCCGCGCGCCACACCCCCGGCGTCGCGAAGCCGCCGTCGGGCAATCGGCCCCCACCCCCGCCCTCGACCCCCCTCTCTCCCGGCGCAGGGACCGCCGCAGCGCGGAAGCCCGCCGCCCCGACCTCGGAGCCGTCCGGCGCGCTCGACTCGGTCCCGGCCTGACACCTCGGCGGACGGCCTCGGAGGTTTCTCCGAGGAAAGCACGTTCCTAAGAGCCCGGCCGATGCTTTCTTCGACCGACCATGACGCCGCTGCACATCGCCGGGATCCCCGGAAGCCTCCGACGCAACTCCTTCTCCCTCGGCCTCCTGAAGGCCGCGACCGAGCTCGCCCCGTCCGGGGTCGAGATCGAGATCCTCGACATCTCGAACTTTCCGGTCTTCAACCAGGACGAGGACGCGCGCCCGCCCGCGCCCGTCGCGGCGTTCAAGGAGAAGGTGCGCGCGGCGGACGCGGTGCTGTTCTCGATCAACGAGCACAACTACTCGCTGTCCGCGGCCGAGAAGAACGCGATCGACTGGGCGTCGCGTCCCTACGGCACCAGCGCGTGGGAGCGGAAGCCGGCGGGGATCATGAGCGTCTCGACCGGGACGATGGGCGGCGTCCGGGCCCAGCTCGATCTCCGGCACGCGATGGTCTTCCTCAACATGTTCCCGATCAACCGACCCGAGGTCATCGTTCCGTTCGCCGCCTCGAAGTTCGACGCCGAGGGCCGCCTCACGGACGCGACGACCCGCAAGTTCGTCGCGGACCACCTCGCGGAGCTCGTCCGCCACACGCGCGTGCTCACGCGGGCGCCGTAGCGCGGCCGCCGCCGTCGGGGGATTTCCAAACGCTTAAGCGGGGCGCTTCCTCCCCCGCCGGCGTGGGCACGTAGATCAGCGGAAGATCGCTGCTTTCGCAAAGCAGAGGTCGGGGGTTCAAATCCCCCCGTGTCCACTTTTGCCGTCCTCTCCCGGCGGGGACGACACGAACCGGGAATCTTGGGACCGGAGTGTCGTCCGGCCCGCCGAGGGCGCCCCTCCATGGCCGAATCCGGGCCCGGCGTCGCCTAGCTCGGCGGAAGCCGCTTTCCCAGAAACGCGTACACCGGCCGATACCCGAGGCGCTCGTAGAATCGGCGGGCCTCCCCGTTGGTGGGAAAGACCCCTAGGCTGACCCAGTCACTGCCGGTCGAACGAAAGTGCTGCTCCGCGGTCTCCAGGAGGCGGCGGCCGACCCCGCGACCCTGGAATTCCGGATCGATGTGGAGCTCCATCACCAGCCCGCTCGGCCGCGTCGTCGCGTCCCAGGACCAGTTCTGCCGCTTCCCCTTTCGAATCGCGGCGATCCATCCGGCGCGCCGCCGTCCCACCATCGCCACCAGAAGGAGTCCGCCGGAGCGGGTCCGACGAGGCAGCGATTTGAGGTACCGTTCGTCGAACGACCAGGAGTACGCGAGCCCCTGCTCGGCGAGTCGTGCCTTTTCGCCGCGCGTGTACCCGGAGAAGAGTCGACGAAGGAATCCGAGGTCACCCGCTCGATACGCTCGCACTCTCACTTGGGTTCCCGGCCTCTGCCGCTGCGGTGGTTCGCTCATGGATGCTGTGGGCGGAGCAGGGAAGTCGCCGATACCATGGGGAGGCGATGCCAACACCGGTGGCGCCGGTGTCGAATCAGTCGAGCCCGGCGGTCACCGTGCCAGCAATCGTTCCGCACATACGGCAACCTCCCGGCGTGTGCCGCCCGGAAGATTACCCGAGGCCGCTTAACGATGGCCCCATCTCGGAAGTAACTCGGAACCCCGAACGGCGGTCGAAATCTCTCGACGCCCTGCGCGCGTGATTCGACCTGAGCGTTTCGGACGCCCATGGGGGACCGGGAGGCGACGAAGTCACCTCCGGAGAACGTTCGCGCGGCAGCCTGCCGGATCGCCGAGCCGGATCCGAGAACGAGTACCTTCTCGGCATCTGGGTGAGCGTCTACGCGCCCTCCAGCGTCTCCGCGAGCACCTCATATGCACCGCTCGGCGCGCACTACCGGGTCGGATACGTGCTCGCTGTCCTGTCGCTGCTGCTCGGGATCGTCGCGGCGCTCGCCCGACGCGGAGGGCGAACCGCCCGGGCGGTGGTCGTGCTGATCACGATCGTGCTGGCCGGAGTGTTCGGTCGGTCGATCGTCACCTCCGCACCGAACATCCGATCGACTCGTTCGGAATGGGACTGACATTCCTCCTCGCGTTCGGGAGCGCGATCAGCCTCGTCTTCGACCTTCGGCAAGTCCTGACGTCACCGGGTTCTCCCTCCGGCCCCGTCCCTTTCCGCCGGTGCCCTCCAGCTAGGCCGGGCGTGCCCGCGCGCTCTTATCGTTCCGCGGCGCTGGGTGGGGCATGGCCGCGAGCGCGCCTCCCGCCCTGCGCAAGCTGACCCGAGCGGAGGAGCGCGTGATCCTTCATCGCGGCACCGAGCCGCCGTTCTCCGGGGAGTACGAGCACTTCCGCGGGAAGGGGACGTACGTCTGCAAGCAGTGCGGCGCGACGCTCTACCGCTCGGCGGACAAGTTCGATGCCGGGTGCGGCTGGCCGAGCTTCGATCAGGAGGTCGAGGGGGCGGTGCGACGCATTCCCGACGGGGACCGCATCGAGATCCGCTGCGCTCGGTGCGATGGGCACCTCGGACACGTCTTCGAGGGAGAGCGGTTCACTCCCCGCAACACGCGGCACTGTGTGAACTCGATCTCGCTCGTGTTCGTCCCCGAGACCGACCCTTCGACCTCGTAGCTCCGCCGTCGCGAAGGTAACCAGGTCCCCGGCATGTGCCGAGGCCCTTATCCGACCGTGGGCGCTCTTCTCCTCCATGCCGAAGGTGGTCATCCAGTCGCTCGAGAACGGACCGAACCTCGTGCTGATCGATGGCAAGGCCGGCCCGGCATTCTGCCGCTGCGGCCAGTCGTCGAAGAAGCCGTTCTGTGACGGGACGCACCGCAAGGTCGAGTTCAAGGCCGCGGCGGCGTCGACGACGATCCTCTCGTAACCGGACGGCGCGGTCCGCGGCGCTCCGGCGGCCGAGAGGCGCCTCACGCGGAGACGGTCTCCGCGGCAGGTCTTCCCAGCGGAGCGAGCCCTCGCCGGGCTC
>JASHQY010000099.1 GCA_030038885.1 Thermoplasmata archaeon
GCGTGCGACCCCCACCGGGACGACGGACGCGCCCGGGCTCGAGGCGCTCACCGAGGCGTACGTCCCGTAGACCGCGAGAGATTGTGGCGCGCGAGATCCCCGTAGCTCGCGCCACGGCGCCGATGCCCCCCCCGACCAACGGCGAGCGCTTCGGTGGCGGCCCACAACCTCCTCGACCGCTCGGTGAGCTCGGAGGCCAGGGCTCGGTACTTGGCGCGCACCTCGGCGGCCACCGCTACGCCGGAGGTCCGAGGAAGGGATACAATGACTCACTTATTCAGGCGCAGCTCCTTAGGCCGCCCAGTTTCGGTCGAATCGTCGGCCTCGTGTCGAGGGATTCGCGCCTTTCGCCAGTTCCTTCTAGTGGCCGTTCGCACCCCTCAAGTCATATCAACACACTTAAGTAAACAGATTCCCTCGCTAGGATGCCGCCATGGCCGTCAAGACGATCACCGTCACCGTCGAGGCCTATCAAGCACTGAGCCGCGCCAAGCAGGCTCACGAGAGCTTCAGTGACACCGTCCGTCGGCTGGCCGAGCGATCGGTTCCCCTGACGGACTTCGCTGGAGCGTGGGCGGACGTCCCGGAGCGGCAGTTGGACGAGATCGAACAGTTCCTTGAGAAGTCGGGGCAGCTCGGCTGGAATCGGTTGAAGCGCCGGACCCATAGGAAGCGCTCGACGTAATGGTCTCGCTAGACTCGACCTTCCTCATCGACCTCCTCCGCCGACGCGGCACCGCCGTAGAAATGGCCGCGGCGTTCGAACACGCGAAGGTGCCCGTGTACATCGCGCCGCCAGCGGCAGTCGAGGTGCTCGCGGGCGGCCATCGATTGGGTGGTGAGCACCTCCAAAGGGTACGGCTCCTCTTGGCTTCTCTACCGGTATTGCCTTTCGATGACGCGGCGATCGAGACTTCCGCCCGCATCGCGGCCGATCTCATGGCCCGGGGTGAGCGTCTCTCGGAGAGCGACCTACTGATCGCGGGAATCTCTCTCCGCCACGGTGAAGAAGTGGTCACCCGTGATCGGTCCTTTGGACGAGTGCGGGGTTTGTCGGTCCGGTTCTACGAGTGACCCCAGCGCGCTGCGCCGCTAGTGTGGTCGGAAGACGATTCGGCGGGATCCATACCGAGGAACCCTGGGGCCGAGGACCATGGGTCCCGGTTCCTTCTCGGACCCGACCGGGGGTCGTGCCGTCACCGTGACACTAAGGCCCTGGTGAGGGGACTGCGCGGAGAGCGGACCCGGAACGGAATCGTGGTGAGACTCACCCGAACGCACCGGAACGGGAGTCGAGGAGCGCTCGAAGGTCGGTTCACCGCCTCGCCTCGGGAAGCACCTCAGCCCACGCGACGAGTCTGCGCTCCCAGCCGATCATCGACCCACTGCGGAAAGCTCGCCGACCGCAACCCGAAGGTGCGGCGGAGGTTGGCCACGCCGTCGATCGCGAGGACCCGCCGGACCAGTCCCTCGAGCGCCGACGGCGTCCCGACGGGAACGAGGCCGGCGATCCGAGGAGAACGGTCGGCGGGATCGGACCCCAAACCGTCGGGGGCCACCGGCAGCCAGCTCTCGCAGCGCCGGGAGACCTCGGTCGCGACGGCGGCGGCATCCGCGTCCGCGTTCAGCGAGAGCATCAGGAGCGCGAGCGGCCACTCCTCGGACTCGCTGCCGTGGCTCCACCAGCACGCGTGCGAGGTGAGGAGCAGCTCGAGCCGGCGCGAGACGGTCCGGAGGCTCACGTGGGCGGCGGCGGCGTACTGGGCCAGGGCGCCGTCGGGAGTGCTGCGGAAGACCCCGAGGAGCGTCCGGTCGAGCGGGGTCAGCGCCCGATCGCACGGCGGAATCCAGTACGGGCTCGGACCCCGGACCACGCCGCTCGGGGCGAGCCGCGTAAGGAGCGAGGTTCGCCGGGACACGCCGCTCGGCGAGTCGGCCGCGAGATAGACCGAGACCTTGCGGTCCTCTTCGTCCAGCAGGTCCCGGGCGAACACGACACCGTCGAGGACCTCGAGGTCGCGGAACAGCCGCTCGGACTCCCGGGGCGTTCGGACCGGAACGTCGGCCACGACGAGGCTCGCGCCGAACAGCGAGGGGTTCACGCCGACCGCGCTGCGCCCCAGAAGCCGTTGCCGTCGGAGGCCCGCCAGCCGCGCGCGCACTCCCGCTTCGCTGAGTCCGACCCGGTCCGCAAGCTCCCGTGCCGAGACGCGCGGGTCGATCAGGCGGCGCGACCCCCAGAACCGGGCGAGGCCGTCGCGGGAGAGATATCGGTAGAGGGCGAAGTCGGTCGCGTCCACTCCGGCTGAGAGACCCCGCGGGCTCGGAAAAGCCTGCGGGGGCCGCGGGCCGCCGCCCGTGGAGCCGGGGGTACGGGCCGGAAGGGCGTCCGCGCCTACTCGGGGTCCCGGGCGAGCGCGGCCAGCGTGGCCACGCCGCCGCGCGGCGCGGGAGGCGCCGCGGGTCCCGCTCGGATCCAGCGCAGTGCCGTGCGGACCCATCCCCACGCGCGCTCGTCGGGCACCTCATCGGTCGCGTCCTCCGTCCGTGCCGCCCGGACCGCGACCTCGACCCAGATCGGGGCATCGGCGGGAACCTCCCGCTCCGCGCCGAGGGAGCACGCCCGGAGCTCGACCAGGCGGGCCGACAGGACCGCGGCCTCGGGCCCCATCGCTCCGATCCCCATCGTCCCTCGCCTCCACGTGGGAGAACGGTCGCCCCCAAGTCAAACCCTCCGATGGGGATCCTGCGAAAACCGACAGCGATCTCCCGGACGGGCCGGATTCCGCGAGGGTTCCGCGGAATCAGGAACCCGTGGCTCGTCCCCGGCTCCTCCCGGGAACGATCGTCCGGCAACGGGGCCCGACGGGGGGTCGGGGCGGGTCCTCCGCTCCCTTCCGCCCCCGCTCTCGATTCGAAGGGTATTCAAAGGAGGCCCACGCCTGAATGAGGGCGGGGACCCCCGTGGCCAGCCCCATCCTTCACCCGCTGCCGGCGCCGCCCGGCATCTACCGCGTCGCCCGGGTACTGCGTCGGCTCTCCGCGATCCTCTTCGTGGTGATCCTCGTGTTCGTGGGCGTGGTCGCGTACTCCGCGGTCCAGATCGTGCACGCCCAGCCTCGCCTCGGCAATACGACGCCGACCGTGGAGCCGAACGACACGGTCGGGATCGCGACGTCGTTCAGCGTGGCGAACCCCACGTACTTCACGATCCAGCACCTCGCGCTCCACTTCCTGGTGCTGAACGCGTCGAACGTCGAGCTCGTCGATTCCACGTCCGGACCGGTCTCGATCCCCGCCGGCGGCGTCGCGGACCTTCCGATCGAGCTCTACGTGCCGCTGACCGCCGCGGGAACGAGTCTCCTGACCGAGAACCAGTACCTCGCGTGGAACGTCTGGGGCAACGCGAGCTACGCCGACCTCTTCTCGGTCTCGGTCGGCGAAGCGACCCAGCGGGCGTGGGGGGCACCGTTCGACGACCTTCGGATCACGACGGGGACGCCGGTCTCGGTCGACGGCGTCGAAGAGGTGCCGGTGACGGTCAGCTTCGCCAACGACGCGGACTTTGCGGTCGCGGGAGCCGTCGACTTCCAGGTCGTTCCGCCGTCGGGCCCGAACTGCGCCCAAGGGACCTTCGCCCTGAACGTCCCGCCCGGCACGTCGTTCAACGACACCCAGAACGTGGGGATCGCACCCGGGTGCGTGGCGAGCGGTAGCCAGGTCGACGCCCAGTACGTCGGGAACGGGGTCACGGTGCCCCTGCCACCGGAGGCGATCTCGTGAGCGCGTCTCCCAGGCGCACCGCCGGGCCGCCACCGGGGACCTACCAGATCCCGTCGCTGGGTTGGCGGATCCTCGGCGGCGCGCTGCGCCTGGTCCCGCTCGTCGTCCTCCTGATCGGGGTGCCGGTCGCGATCCTGACGTTCCTCGCGGCCCACGGGATCGACCTCCCGCTGCCGATCGTCACGGTCGAGGTGGCCGGCGTCGTGATCACGATCCTGGTGGTCGCCCGCTACGTCCTCCGGCCGAGCGCGGCGTACGGTCCGCTCTCGATCGCGACCGCCGGCGCGACCCTGGCCTACCTCTACCTGATCCTCCTCGACGCGACGTACCATCTGACGATCCCCGGCACCGGGGTCACGCTCACGATCGGCTACTCGACGCTGATCCTCGTCCTCCTGATCGTCCCGGCGCTCGCGCTCGCGGCCGGCGCGCTCACGCTGGTCGAGGACGCGGTCGCGCCCCGGGAGCGCTGGCCGTTCGATTTCCCGCCGTAGCGGTCGCGCCCGCTCAGGCGCCCTGGATCGTCGCTTCGACGATCCGGACCGGGGTCCTCGGCCGGTCGCTCGAGTCGCGGGGGACCGCCGCGATCTTCTCGACGACGTCCTGTCCGCCGCGCACGCGGCCGAACACCGCGTGCTTGCCGTCCAGCCAGGACGTCTTCGCGAGCGTGATGAAGAACTGGCTGCCGCCGGTGTTGGGGCCCGCGTTGGCCATCGAGAGGATCCCGGGTCCGTCGTGCCGAAGCGCGGGATCGAACTCGTCCGGGATCGTGTAGCCGGGGCCGCCGGTGCCGTCGCCCTTCGGATCGCCCCCCTGGATCATGAACCCCGGGATCACCCGGTGGAACGTGCCGCCGTCGTAGAACTTCTTCTGGGCGAGCGTGAGGAAGTTCGCCACGGTCTTCGGCGCCCGGTCCCGGAAGAGTTCGATGCGAATGTCGCCGAGGGTCGTCCGCAGGGTCACCGTCGGATTGGCCATGGGCGCGGGACTCCGAGCGGGGCTAAAAGGCGCTCGCCCGGGGTCGGCCGCCGGGGGCGGCCGCCCTGCGCGTCCGCGCATTTATCTGCCGTGGGATTCAGTGGAGCCTCGGGAGCGCCGCCTGCCTCCGGGAACCGTCGGTGAACCGCTCGATCGTCGGCCTCGGCGCCGGGATCTTCCTCCTGGCGCTGGGGCTGATCGCGTCGCCGATCGCGCTCCTGGGACACGAGGCCTTCACGCTCGAGCAGGAGATCGGGCTCTACGTCATCGCCCCGGCGCTCGCGGTCATCCTCATCGGCGCGATCGCGGACGATCCCCGGGTGACGACCGTCGGGGGCGCGTTCGGGAACCCGGACGTGGCGCTCGAACGGCTCGGCCGAGCTCGACCCCCCGGTCCGCCGCTCCGCCCGTTGACCTACCACCCGAACGAGGCGGTCGCCTGTCGGTACTGCGCGTCGATCATCCAGCCCGACCTCGCGCAGTGCCCGCGCTGCGGCCGGGCGCGCGACTGCCGCACGTGCGGTCGCCCGCTCGGGATCGTGCTCGAGCGGGCGACGTGCCCCGCCTGCGCGCAACCCGAACCGTTTTGCCGCTGCCCGCGCCTGCCGCCACGCGCCGGGCCGAACCCGTCCGCGGGCCGCCGGGTCTAGGGAGACCGATGGAGGACGAGCAGCTTCCGCGGGGGATCGCGGCCCTGGAGGGCGGCGAGGTCCATGTCCACTTCGACGGAGCCTGCCAGCCGCCCCGAGGGCCCGGGGTCGCGGCGTTCGGGTTCACGGTCGAGGGCGGCGGACTCCACGCCGAGGAATGCGGGCTCGCGACCCGGCCGTACTCGGAGCACTCGACCAACAACGTGGCCGAGTACGTCGCCGCGATCCGGGCGCTCGAGTGGCTCCGGGAGCGCGGGTACCGGGGGCACGTGGTCGCGACCGGCGACAGCCAGCTCGTGGTCCGCCAGATGCTGGGCGAGTACGAGGTGCGGACCGAGCACCTGAGGGCCTACCACGACTGGCTGGTGCGCCTCGCCGGGGAGTTCGCGGGCGTCGCGTGGCAGTGGGTCCCGAGGTCCGAGAACGTCCGTGCCGACGCGCTGTCGAAGCAGGCGCTCGCGGAGGCGGGTCCGGCCGCCCGCCGCCTCCGACCCCCGCGGCCGCGCGGGCCCGAGAGCGGTGCCGCCGGCTCGGGGACGGATCCGCCGGACTAGCCCCAGCGCACGGTGTAGACGAGGGTCCGGCCCTCGATCGCCGCCCGGGCCCGCGCCGAGTCGACGTACGTCGCGAACGCGGCGGCCGCCTCCGGCGAGAGCTTCGGTCGGACACCGTACCCACGCGGCGTGGCCTGCCCCAGGAACAGCCGGGGTTCGACCGTCGGGGCGGGCGAGAGTTCCGGAGCGGGAGGTGCCTTGCGGAACGCTCCGCTCATTCTCCCTCGGCTCGGCCGGGGAACGAGGGGAAGCCGTTGCGATCGTATCGAGGACCGAGGCACGGGATCACGGCCAACGGGTAACCGGGGACGTCGACGTCCCAGCCGCCGAGCGGAGCCGCGGCGAGCAGTTCCCGAAGGTCCCATGCGTCCGACACGGTCTGTCCAGGGGTGTCAGACGCTCGTCATACATAAATCCCAAGTATGGAATGGAAAAGGAGACGAGCGGGCCTAGGCCCCGAGGGCCGGGCCTGGCGGACAGAGCGCTGACCGGGCCGGCCCGCGCCTCCCCGGCCCGCCCCCCGCCTCCTTATGGAGCGCCGAGGCTCGGGAGCGCCGCGCATGAGCGGTCCCGAGCGCCGAAGCTTCGAGGTCGGGGCGTTCCTGCACCGGGCGGAAGCCCAGCTGCTCGAGCTCTCCCGCGAGTCCCAGCAGGCGGAGTGGGTCCACGCGACGTACATCACGGACGACACCGAGGCGGTCGCGGCCCGGGCCAGCGCGCGCGTCATCGGGGCGACCGTCGCGCTCGCGAAGGAATCGACCCGGTTCGCCGGGGAGCACCTCTCGCCCGAGGCGTCGCGCAAGCTCACGCTCCTGCGCCTCGCGCTTCCGCTCATCGCCCCGTCGGACCCCACCGAGTCCGAGGAGCTCACCGCGCTCGTCGCCGAGATGCAGAGCGTCTACTCGAAGGGCCGCCACGTTCCCCTCGGCGCGACGGAGGCGGTGGACCTGCAGGGCCTCTCGCGCCTCCTGCGGGAGAGCCGGGATCCGGCGGTCCTCGAGGACGCCTGGACGGGATGGCACCGGGTCGGCCGCGGGATCCGCACCGGTTTCACCCGCTACGTCGACCTCGCGAACCGGGGCGCGCGAGAGCTCGGCTTCGCCGACACGGGCGCGATGTGGCGATCGAAGTACGACATGGGGGCGGACGAGTTCGCGGCCGAGGTCGACCGCCTCTGGCAGCAGGTGCGGCCCCTCTACCGCGCGCTGCACGCCTACGTGCGGCGCCGGCTCCGGGCGACCTACGGGGACGCGCTCGTTCCCTCCCACGGTCCGATCCCGGCGCATCTGCTCGGCAACATGTGGGCGCAATCATGGGAGGGGATCTACCCGCTGGTCGCTCCCGCGGAGATCCCGGACCGGTTCGACCTGACGCGCGCGCTCGTCGAGCGGAAGACCACGCCCGAGGAGATGGTGCGCCACGCGGAGCGGTTCTTCGAATCGCTCGGGTTCGCGCCGTTGCCGGCGACGTTCTGGCAGCGCTCGATGCTCACCCGCCCGCGCGACCGGGAGGTCGTCTGCCATGCGAGCGCCTGGGACGTCGATCTCGTGGACGATCTCCGGATCAAGATGTGCATCGAGATCACCGGCGAGGACTTCGGGGTGATCCACCACGAGCTGGGCCACAACTACTACCAGCGCGCGTACGCGGGCCAGCCGTACCTGTTCCGGGACAGCGCGCACGACGGCTTCCACGAGGCGGTCGGGGACACGATCGCGCTGTCGGTCACGCCGGACTACCTCGGGCGGATCGGCCTCGCCGGGCCCGACGCGCGCTTCGCCGACGACATCGGCCTTCTGCTCGAGCGGGCGCTCGAGAAGATCGCGTTCCTTCCGTTCGGGCTCGCGGTCGACCGGTGGCGCTGGCGGGTCTTCTCGGGAGAGATCGGACCGAGCGAGTACACGCGCTCGTGGTGGGCGACGCGGCGCGAGTACCAGGGGGTCGCCCCCCCAACGGACCGCGGCGAGGAGGAGTTCGATCCCGGCGCGAAGTACCACGTGCCGGCGAACGTGCCGTACATGCGCTACTTCCTCGCCCACCTCCTGCAGTTCCAGTTCCACCGGGCGCTGGTCCGGGCCGCCGGGGTCCCGGGGCCGCTCCATCGCGCGTCGATCTACGGCTCGCGGGCGGCCGGCGACCGGCTCAAGGCGATGCTCGAGATGGGACAGAGCCGGGCGTGGCCGGACGCGCTCGAAGCGATCACGGGCGAGCGTCGGATGGACGCGGCCGGGATCCTCGAATACTTCGAGCCGCTGCGCCGCTGGCTCGACGAGCAGAACCGCGGGGCGCCGCTCGACTGGTGAGGACCGGCGGCGACCCCGAGGGTCCCCGCGCTCGGGGAGCCCGCGGCGCGCGGGACCACGTTCATATCCGCGGCGCGAATTGTCCCGGCGCCACCGATGTTGCTGCACCCGGGCGAGAGCAAGCTGCGCAGCTCGTACGCGGTCCTCGAGGGGTACGGACCGTCGGCCTACCAGGGCCCCGGCGTTCTCTACCTCACGACCCACCGATTGCTGTTCGAATCCACGGTCTCCGCGGGGTTTGTCCAGGGGCTCGTCCGGGGGAAGGAGACCGTGACCGTGCTCGAGGCCCCGCTCACGCACGTCCGCAACGCCGTCGTGCGGAAGGGCCGCCTGGGCCGCCCGCGCCTCCAGCTCGAGCTGATCGCCGGCCGGCCGTCGTTCGACGTGCTCGATCCCGAGGCCTGGACGTCGGCGATCGCGACCGCCAAGCACGCGATGCCGTCGGCGCCGAGCGGGGCGCCGGTCGCCTCGTACACGATCGAGCGGCAGGTCGTCAAGGTCCGGTGCCGGTACTGCGGCAGCCTCGGCAACGAGGTCGACGGTCGGTGCCCGACGTGCGGCGCCGCGCTGTGATCCGGTCGGGCGGCGCCTAGTTGTCCGACGGGGGGAACGATCCATCCCCGGGCACGGCCCGGAGGTAGGCGACCCCCTCGGCCGCCGGTGCCGGCCGCAGCATCCCGAGCGCGTGGCCCAGCAGCTCGTACGCGGCGTCCTCCGCCTCCGCGACGTCCTCGGGACCCGAGCCGTCCGGAGCGTAGACCCTCAGTTGCCCGTGCTGGATCCCGAGGAGAACGTAGCCCGAACCATCTCGCCGCGCCCAGGCGAGGAGCCGGTGCGTCGGGCGCTCGATGACCCCGACCCAGCGGAGCGTTCCGAACCAGCGACCGGAGAGCCGCCCCAGGATCGACTCGGGCGACGTGCCGGGGGGGATCCGCACGAGGGCGAGCGGCCGCGCTCGCGTTCCCATCGCGGAGTCGACCGACGGCGCGCGGGTCCGCGCACGGTAGCCGGCGTCGGTCCGCTCGACGAGCCCCTCGCGCTCGAGGCGACGCAGCGCGCGCGAGAGCGATTCCGGGTGCGCGCCCAGCACGCGCCGCAGCCCGTTGAACGCGATGCGACCCTGGAGCTCCTGCAGCGTGACCAGGACCCGATCGTCCAGGCGACCCGCGCCGGTGCTGTCGGGACCAACGTCGGGGCCCATCGCGCTCGAAACCGGTCCCCTGAGATTTAACGCGTCGCTAACTCAGGGGCCACCAGCTGAGCGTTCCCGGCCCTCGAGATCGGCCCACCCGAGCGCCGGGGCCGGGACGCGAACGGGTGTGACCGGCCGTTCCGCGACCCGCTCAATATCCTCGACCGGGCGGTGGGGGGTTCGGAACCCATACGTTCCGGAGCAACGAAGATGACGCACGGGAGCGAAGACGGCGAGCGCGGCGAGGAGTGGCCTCCCTACGGCCCCTGGGTCTGGACGGCGTACCGGGCCCACAACGAACTATTGCGCGAGAAGCTCAAGAAGCGGTTCGACGCCCAGGAGGGTCCCTGGCTGGACCAGGTCGCGGACGTCCTGGTCGAGATCGTCAACGCCCGCTGGGAGGGCGGCCGCAAGAAGGGCAAGGAGCTCGAGCGCCTCTACGGAAAGCTCGGCGAGCTCCTCGAGGAGTGAGCGCGATGGGAGAACTCCCGATCCACGCGCCGATCCCGGCGTCCCCGCCGGTCGGCCCCGAGCCGTCGCTGCCCTGGCCCCCGCGGAGCCGGTGAGGGATCGATGGCGCTGACCGAGCTGGAGGGTCGAATTCCGTCCGCGGTCGAGACCGTCGCCCCCGGCGTCGCGTCGGTCGAGAGCCTGCGCCTGGTCCGTCGGAACCGTTGGGGCGGTCCGTTCGGCGCGCCGTCCGAGGCGTCGGCGTTCGTGATCGATCCGGCGGGCTACCTCGTGACGAACCAGCACGTCGTCGACGGGGCCGCGCGGCTGCGGGTCCGGCTCGCCGATGGGCGGGAGCTCGCGGGCGAGGTGGTCGGCGGGGACCCCGTGACCGACCTCGCGCTCGTCAAGGTCGACGCGACCGGTCTCCCCGCGACCCGGCGGGGCCGCTCGGAGGAGCTGCGGGTCGGCCAGATCGTGCTCGCGATCGGGAACGCGCTCGGCCTGCCCGGCGGTCCGACGGTCTCGATGGGCGTCGTCAGCGCCCTCGGCCGCCCGCTGCCGGGATCGGACTTCGTGTTCGAGGGGCTGATCCAGACGGACGCGGCGATCAACCCCGGCAACAGCGGGGGACCGCTCGTCGACCTCTCCGGGGACGTCGTCGGGGTCAACACCGCGATGGTCCCGTTCGCCCAGGGCGTCGGGTTCGCGATCCCGATCCACGCGGTCGCGCGGATCGCGGACGAGCTCCGCGCGAAGGGCCGGGTCGTCCGCCCGTGGATGGGCGTCACGGTCGCGGAGCTCCGCCCCGAGGTCGCCCTCCGCTACGGGCTCGAGGTCGGCTCGGGCCTCCTGGTCGGCGAGGTCGCGCCGCGCTCGCCGGCGCACAAGGCCGGGCTGAAGACCGGCGACGTGCTGACCCGGGTCGGTCCGGCCGAGGTGCGCAACGTGCGCGATCTCGTCGCGGCGCTGTCGAACTACCCGGTCGGCTCGGACGTGGAGATCGGCTATCGGCGCAAGGGCTCCGCGTACTCGACCAGCGTCCCGCTCGAGGAGAGCCCCGAGCTCTCGGCCGACGCCGGCTGAGAACCCCTTCCGTCCGGCCCGGGCGCGCGGCGCCCGGGCCCGAGAGTCCGCGGAGCGCTCCAACGCGTCGTGTATGAGCTAGAACGCCCTTCCCCCGGCCGGGCGAAGACCGTGGTCGTGGACTTCCGCATCAAGCGAGCGCCGGCGTACCGCGTCGCGTACCTCTCGTGGAAGGGCCCCTGGAACGAGCGGCGGATCCGAGCGCAGTTCGACCGCGTCGCGAAGTGGGCGAGGAAGCACCGGCTGCGCACGGGTTGCTGGGTCTTTCGGGAGCCCGGCGCGCGTACCTGGGAGGTCGCGATCGAGGTCCGAGGGACCGCGCGGCCGTCCGCGCCGATCCGCCTGCGCACCCTGCCCGCGTGCTCCGTCGCGAGCGTGGTCTTCGACCCGGACGTCGTCTCCCCCGCGGTGATCTACCACGGGGTCACCGACTGGCTCCGCTGGCGAAAGCGCGACCGGACGATCCGGTCGGTCGGGGCCTACCGCGAGCTGTACGACCGGGACCCCTGGCGGGATCCCCGCGCGTGGGCCCGCACCGAGGTCCAGGTCGTCGTCCGCCGGTAGCGGGCCCACCGCGGGGGTCGGGGGATCACCCCGTGGGTCCGAGACGCCGTGTCGTGCGGAGGCTGCCCGCGACCGCGAACGCCGGTCCGAAGAGCGCGAGCAGCGGAGAGAGGAGAACGAGGTAGGCGTCGTCGGGAACCGGGACGAACAGCGCGACGAACGGGATGAGCAGGATCGCGAGAAGGAGCCCGTAGAGGATCCCGCTCGCCGAGAAGAGGCCGGACCGGAACCGGCGGCCGGCGACGAACAGACCGATCATGATCCCGAGGCCGCCGAGCCACCCGAGCAGGAAGCCGACCAGGCCGGTGATCGCGCCCAGCGGCTTGCCGGACTCGAGGCAGGAGAGCGCGTGGGAGGGATGGCCCGCGACGCAGCCCAGCAGGCTGGTCGTGTCCCCCGCGATCAGGGCCGCGGCGACGAGCAGGGCGAGGAAGCCGATCGAACCGACGATGCAGAGGACCGACGCGACGTAGAACCGGGGGTCGACGCGGCGGAGGGCGGCGAAGCTCCGACGGTAGAAGAACAGCGAGAGGAACAGCGTGATCGCGCCCGCGAGCACGAGCACGCTGGCGCCTTCGACCAGCGTCGAGTTCAGGACGAAGAAGCCGCCCGGGTACTCCGCCGCGACGAAGAGGAAGATCACGGGGAGGACGATCGCGAGGAACGCGCCCGCGAACCCGAGACCGGCGCCGATCCCGAGGCGCCCCGCCCCCTTGCGATCGAATTCCTGGGCCGGAACGGCGGTCGGGCGTGCCACGGAGGACCTGCGCTCGGCCGACGGCCGCCGGAGTATGTAAGCCCCCCGAGGCGGACGCGTCGATCGCTCACGCGCCCGTACGGTACTCGACGGCGGTGACGACCGCCCGCAGGACCGGCAGCCGCTCCCGCAGTGCCCGCACGATCCCGTCGAGGTCGCGCGGGGAGATCCACCCCCGCAGGTCGACCGTCACCGCATGCCCCCGCTCCCGATGCACCCGTCGGACCGAGAGATCCGCCCGGATCTTCGGGTGGCCCGAGAGCCGGACCGAGAACTCCCGCGCGGTCGCGAACGGGTGCCACTGGGGGCTCGCGAGCGCCCGGACGAGGTGCCCGACCGGCTCGGCGAGGCGCACGTGGGTGGGCTCGGGGAGCGGGAGCCATCCTCCGGGCTGGACCTCCCAGTGGTCGACGCGGGAGAACCCCCGGCCGGAGAACGCGTGCACGGCCGCCGCGCTCAGGCGGAGCAGGTCGGCCGGTCCGACGACCTCGCGTTCCCGGAGCAGCCGCTCGAACTGCCGCAGCAGCGGGACGTCGGGTTCGTCCAATCGCTCGTGCCGGAGGTCGATCTCGAGGTGGACGTGGCCGAACGGCCGGGGTCGACGCGGCCGGTGCTCGCCGCTCAGCGACGTCGGCCAGTCGAGGAACGAGGTCGGTCCCGTGAGGTCGGGTGCCGAGGAGGGCAGCGGAGTCATCGAGGCGGCGGCCGTCCACTCCCGGTCCGGTGTTAAGCTCTTGCGCTGTCCGAGGGACCGGCGTCCGACCGCATCCGCTCCCGTACCCGGCCCGCCCCGCGCTCAGCCTCGGGGACGGTCGCTCCCCGCGGAACCCAGGGACCGCCCCTCCGCGCGTCCGACGACGTCGGGCGACCGGACCGGGTTAAGACCCGGGACCCCGTGCCGTCGACCCGATGCACTTCTTCGACCGCGCGTACCTCGGCGCGCCTCCCTGGGAGATCGGCCACCCCCAGCCCGCGTTCGTGCGCCTCGAGGAGGCCGGCGAGATCGTCGGACGGGTGCTCGACGTCGGCTGCGGCACCGGCGAGCTCGCCCTCTATCTGGCCGGGAAGGGGCATCCGGTGTGGGGGGTGGACTTCGCACCGACCGCGATCGAGCGGGCGAGTTCGAAAGCACGGGCCCGGTCGCTCCCCGTGACGTTCCGGACGGCGAGCGCCCTCGAACTCGGCGCCCTCGGAGAGCGGTTCGACACGGTGACCGACTGCGGTCTGTTCCACACGTTCCTCGATCCGCACCGATCCCGCTACGCCGGGAGCGTGGCCCGCGCGCTGGTCCCCGGGGGCCGGCTCTTCGTGCTCTGCTTCAGCGAACACGAGCCCACGGACTGGGGGGGACCGCGGCGGGTCACCCAGCCGGAGATCCGCGCGACGTTCCGGCCTCCGTGGAGCGTCCGGTGGATCCGCGAGGAGCGCTTCGAGACGCGCGATCCGAGCATCGGGGGCCGGGCGTGGCTCGCGGCGCTCGAACTCGCGGACGGGCGGCGGGCGCCCCCTCCGAGCACGAACCCCCGGGCCGGGCGGTCCCTCCCGGCCCACCGGCGCGCTCGCGCTGCGTCGCCCACTTCCCGGGCGCGGGGCTGTCGACGCGCCCCTACACGGACTCGAGCAGCGACTCCCGCGTGAGGACCCGTCGCGACTCCTCCTCGGGATTGCCCGTGTGGTGATGCGCCTTCGCCAGCGCCCGTCGGTCGAGCGCGAGCACCCGGTTCGAGAGCCACTCGTACTCGTGGAACACCAGCGGGTCCTCGAGGTCGCGGCGCAGGCGATCCACCCAATCGGCGGGGTGCCTCAGGGCCCACCAGTACGCCGTGATCCAGGTGCCGAACGCCTCCCAGACCAGGTCCTCGTCCAGCACGCCCCGATGCGTGAGCGTGCCGATCAGCTCGAAGAACGTCACGACCTCGATGCTCGCGATGTCCTCGTGCGCCTGCTTGAGCAGCCGGTCGGCCAGATGGCGTCGGACCGAGCGCATGCGGCTCGAGTCGAACTTGTCCCGGAGGTTCATCACGGCGTTCGCGGAGTTGAGGACCTGCGCCTGGCGCGTCTGCCAGAACAGGATCAGAAGCGTTCCGATCGCGAGGACCCAGGTGCTGATCGCCGCGACGATCGCGAGGCTCGGCCAATCGATCTGGACCATCCGGGGACCCCTTCCTCCGCTCCCGCGCTCGCGTCCGACACGGTGCGGGGTGACGATAAATCATCGCCGGGGAGCCCCGGCCGCGCCCCCCAGGAGGGCCCGGGCGTGGGGCCACGGTCCGCGGGGGGCGACCGGGCCCGAGGTTCAGGGACGGCGATGCTCTCGGGACCGGTGGGCCCGGACCGCCGCGGACGAGGTGAAGCGCCGCTCGCACTCCGGGCACACGAACGGGTCCTTCGGGCTCGGCTCGACCCGGCCGGCGTGGCTGTCGATCCGATGCGCCGCGAGCGCTTCTTCGGATCGGAAGATGCGTCCGCAGTCGGAGCACACCGCCTCGACCTCGTCGTACTCCACGAACGGCATGTACCGAGGTCGATCTCCGGAGCCCCCGCACGGTCCGTGGGCGGCGGGGGAAGTGGGGTACGCGGACCCGGGGTAAGTAGTTGGGGTTCGGGGGTCTCCGCGCGGTCGAGCGGGGGGCGATCGCGCCCGGGCCGCCGCGGGTCCGGGGGAGGTCCGGCGCGTGGACGGGTGGATTGCGCGAGCAGGTCCCCGACCTCCCGATGGCGGCCCGGCCGACCCCGTCGGTGGGCGTTCGTCCAGTTCCGGGGAGCTCGGATTCAACTATCTCGGACCCCTACTCGGACCGAACGGGGGTCCGGTGCGGGTCCGGTCGATGCCCGAAGCGTGCGAGACGATCCGGTTGCGGGGGGCGCGGAGGTCGGATGCCCGAGCGATCGCCGCGATCTACAACGAGGAGGTGGCCACGACGGTCGCGACCATGGACACCGAGCCACGGACCCTCGACGCCCAGCGAACGTTGCTCCGGGAGCACGTGGCCCCGTGGGTCGCGATCGTCGCGACGTCCGAGGGGAAGGTCGTCGGCTGGGCGTCGCTCAGCCCCTGGTCCGAGCGACGGGCGTACGCACCCACGGCCGAAGTGTCCGTGTACGTGGCCGCCGACCATCGAGGGCGCGGGGTGGGCGGGCGCCTGCTGGCGCGCCTGATCGAATTGGGCCGGGCGGCCGGCCTTCACTCCCTGCTCGCTCGCATCGCCGACCGGAACGTCGTGAGCCTGCGCCTTCATTACCGCCACGGTTTCGAGTCGGTCGGCGTCCTAAGGGAAGTGGGCCGGAAGTTCGGGAAGTGGGTGGACGTCCGCGTGCTGCAGCGCCGATATCGCTCCGCGAGAGCGGCCGCGGCCGAGGAAGCGCGGGGTCGGGATCCCCGACGCGCGGACCACCGGCGTCGGGCCACCGAAGGTGCTCCTGCGGGTCGGCGGTACGCGGCCGAGCGGGTCCCCCGCTCCCCGCGCCGACCTCGGACGGGATCGTCCCCGCACCGTCGAGCTCGAACGCCACGGACCGCGCGAGCGGGCGGGCGGGGAAGCGAACCGCGGGAACGGCCCCGCCTTCCCCCCGGCGAGCCTCGGAGCGGGCGGAGGGAGTTGCCCCTCGGGCCGTGACGGTCGGCCCTCGCCCCGGCGCCGGATGGTGCGGGGGATAGCGCGCGCTTTAATCGGGCGGCCGGCTCCCGCGACCGATGGGTATCTCCCCAGCCGTGGTCCGAGAGCTCCTCGACGAGAGCGCGACGCACGAGTGCCCCGACGCCCCGGCGGGGACGTGCGTCCGCGTGCTCGCGATCGCGAATCTCCCGACGAGGTTCGGGGACTACCAGGTCGCCGCGTTCTGGAGCCCGACGGACCGCAAGGAGCACGCCGCGTTCGTCCACGGCGATGTCGTCGGTCAGGAGGAGGTCCCGGTACGATTGCACTCCGAATGCCTCACGGGAGACGCGATCGGGTCCCTGCGGTGCGACTGCCGCGACCAGCTGCTCGAGTCGCTCGAGCGGATCGGCAAGATGGAGTCGGGGATCGTGCTGTACCTTCGCCAGGAGGGCCGGGGGATCGGCTTCGTGAACAAGATCAAGGCATACCAGCTCCAGGACCAGGGCTACGATACCGTTCAGGCGAACGAGGCGCTCGGCTTCCGCGCGGACGAACGCGACTACGCGATCGCCGCCCACATGCTGAACACCCTCAGGGTGCGGTCGATTCGGATCATGACGAACAATCCGAGCAAGGTGCAGGACCTCACGGAGCACGGGGTCAGGATCGTCGGACGGATCCCCGTCATCGTTCCGCCGAACGATCACGACCGCGCCTACATGCACACGAAGCAGGCCAAGCTCGGCCACCTGCTCGGATTCGAGCAGGACGACGACTGGCACGGGACCGCCGAGTCCGAGCCCAAGTGAGACCGACCGGGGGCTCCGGGCCCCATCGGAAGGTGTTTAACCCCCGCCCGTTTGGCCGCGACCGCCATGCCCGGCATTGCCTCGCTACGAGCGAACCAGAACGCGACGATCGAGGGAACCATCACCGCCATCTCCGCGGTGCGGGACGTCACGACCTCCCGGGGGCCGTCGCAGGTCGCGGACGCGACCGTCCAGGATGAGACCGGCACGATCACGCTGACCCTTTGGGGCGAGGACACCAAGCGCTACAGCGTCGGCCAGAAGATCCGGATCACCGACGGCTGGGTCAAGGATTTCCGCGGGAAGCTCCAGATCTCGATGGGGCGCTCCGGGAAGATCACGACGGCGTAGCCGAGCCTCCGGCCGCGGGGACGGGTGGGTCCCCGATCAGCGTCGGGGACGGACGCGGTCCGCTCGGTAGTCCCGCTCGAGCGCGCGCGAGAGGTGCCGCCACGCCTCCGCGGTCGACCGCTCGATCTCGCGCTTCGACCGCCGGACCGTGGCGCGGGCGGTCGGCCACCGTCGCCAGCGGAGGTCGAGCCGCGTTCGGTCACCCGGGAGCGGGGTGAGCGCGTACTCGAGCGAGGCGTCGCGATGGCTCCCGACGCTCTCGGAGTGCCACGCGTTCGGCGGGCGGAGGGTCACCACATGCCGGGACCAGACCCAACCGTCCTTCGTGTCTTCGAGGTCCTCGAACACGACGCGCCGGGCCGTGCGCTCGAGGATCCGGCGGACGTACTGCTCCCGCTCCCGCTGCGCGTCGCCCGGATCGAAGTCGGTGCACCAGGAGTAGACGTAGGATAGCGGTGCCCGGAATTCTGCCGCGATGTGGAGTTCCGGCACGGGCGCCCGTCGTGCGGCCGTTGGGGGAGTCATCGACGTTCCGCCGTCCGACCGAGTCGGTCCACAAATCGGTTTCGGCCGCGCCGGACCGTCGGATCCCCGTGCGGGACGACCCCCCGGCCCTCTCGGGGGGGAGCGCGCCCCCCGGGTGCGGCGCTCTGGTCGGAGGGAGCGCGTCGCCCCGCCGACGCTCGTCGGGGGTCCGTTCCGGCCGCGGCGCCTTGCTCCGACTCCCGGAGACAGAACACCTCCCAGGGAGGCGGTCCGCGGACGGCCCTCCTCGGGGCCCCCGCCGGGGCGCGGGTCACGGCGCGGGTGGGTCCGGATTCTCCCGGGACGGGATCGACGGGTTCGCGGCCGCGGCGGTTGGCTTCGGGTCCGCCGCGGGCTCGTCGCGGGACCATCGTTCGAACGCCTCGAAGTCGAAGTCGCGGCCGAGGTACGCCCGGATTGACTCGGCCGCCGGTCGGCTGCCTCCCGGCGCGAGGATCTCGGCGGCGTACCGCGCCGCAGTGTCGGGGTCGGTCAGGCTGCCCTTCGCGCGGAACGGGCCGAGAAGGTCCCGGGCGATGACGATCGACCAGAGGTAGGTGTAGTAGAACGCGGAATAGCCCGTCAGGTGGCCGAACGACGCCTCGGGGTGGTAGTCGCCCGGCAGGGGCCGCAGGTAGCACCGATCCCAGGCCGAGCGGTACGCCGCGGTCAGGTCGATCCCCCTCAGGTCCCGTTCGTAGTACTCGAGCGAGACCGCCGCGAGCGCGACCTGGCGCAGGAACCGGACGGGCCGTCCCATCGCCTCGGCGGCGCACAGCCGCTCGAGGAGGTCGGCGG
The DNA here is from genome assembly GCA_030038885.1 of Thermoplasmata archaeon. Taxonomy (GTDB): domain Archaea; phylum Thermoplasmatota; class Thermoplasmata; order Lutacidiplasmatales; family UBA184; genus Lutacidiplasma. Next base: position 18,400 of record JASHQY010000099.1, read on the forward strand.
GGAGGCCCTCCCCGGTGTCGGGATTCCGGGCGAACCGGGCGAGGGTCGCGGGGTCTCGGGCCCACTCCTCGAACAGCTGCGAGGGAGCCTCGATGAAGTCCCATTCCACGTGGAGCTGCGCGTTGAACAGCCAGCGGGGCTGACCGGAGAGGAGGTCGTGGAGCAGGTGCCCGAACTCGTGAAAGAACGTGATCACGTCCCGCCACTCCATCCGCGCCTCGTCGGGCGGGACCCGGGGGTCCAGGAAGTTGCAGATCAGGGCGGACTGCGGGTACTCGACACCGGCGATCCCCTCGCGTACCTCGAAGCACGCGGCGTGGGTGTACTTCCCCTCCCGGGGGATCAGATCGAGGAAGCAGCGACCGAGCGGGCGGGTCCCGCGGGTCACGTCGTAGACCTCGACCGTCGGGTGCCAGGCCCCGGCCGAGGCGACGCGCGCGAACGTGACCCCGAAGAGCCGTTCGCAGAGGTCGAGGAGGCCGTCCCGCACCCGGCCGTACGGAAGGTAGGCGCGCAACGCCCGCGCGTCGACCCCGTACTCCTCCGCGCGGATCCGCCCGTCGTAGTACCCGCCCGCCGAGAGCTCGTAGTCCCAGGGGTCGAGCTCGGTCGCCTCGGGGTGGTCGCGTCGCTTGCGAGCGAGGTAGCGCGCGAGGTCTCGGGCCGCGGGTTCGGCGAGGACGTGCCGGAGCCGCTCGAGGAACGCGTGCGCCGCCGCCGGCGAGCCGATCATCTTGTCCTCGAGGGCGTACGCTGCGTAGTCGGGATACCCGAGGAGGTGGGCGAGCTCGGCGCGCCGCTCGAGGAGCTCGCGCAGGACGGGGAGGTTCTCCGGATAGGCCCGATTCATGAACTCGTAGAGGAGGTCGCGCCGCACGTTCGCCCGGTCGCAGTACGCCAACACGGGAAAGACGTCGGGGTACTTCGTCGAGATTCGGATCGCGCCGTCGGGGCCCGGAGCGTGCGCTGCCCGGTAGTCCGCCGGGAGCCCGGAGAGCGCGTCCGCTCCCGAGAGCGTCAACGACCGGTCGAGCCGCGCGAGGTTCTCGGTGAATTGGTTCGCGGTGCGATCGATGCGGTCGAGCAGCTCGAGGAGCCGCGCTCGGGATTCCGGCCCCGCCTCGACCCCGGCGCGCCGCATCTCCCGCAGCATCTTCATCACGGCGAACCGCGTCTCCGGGTCTTCGCCCCCGAGGTCCAGCTGTCCGAGCCCCGCGTAGATCGCGCCGTTGAGGCAGAATTCGTTCCGGAACCGCTCGGTCGCTTCGGTGATCTCGCGTCCCGCGGCGCGGACCTCGGGATCCGGGGACACCGCGAAGAGGAGGTTCCCGTGGGACCCAAGGTCGCGCAGCCGGGTGAGGAGCCGGTCCAGGGGGACGAGAAAGTCCGCGACCGTCGGGCGGCCGGCGCGGGCCGCCAGGTCGCCCAGCTCGGCCGTGGCGGACGCGATCTCCCGGGACGCGCGCTGCTTCAGTTCGGCGGGGCCGAGCGAGAACGGAAATTCGCCGGGGCCGGGGGGCCACGGGGCGCCCGGTGACGGTCGGTCGGCCACGGGGAACCCACGCCGTTCGGAGGATAGCTTCGTCGCGGCGGGGGCCTCATCGCCCACCGGGCGGGGGGGCCGCCGGGGGCTCGGGCGCGAGGCGCCGTCCGAGCAGGACCTCGCCCGAAACGATCCACATTCGGCTGCGGAGCCCCCAGGCGCCGAGGCCTCCTTCGAGGTAGCCCTGCTCCTTGCGCTCGACCGTCCGGAACCCGCGCGAGCGGAAGAGCGCGATCGAAGCGGCATTGTCCCCCTCGGCGGCGGCGTAGGCGATCCGGACACCCGCGCCGACGAACCCCGCGATCGCATCGTCCAGGAGTCGCGCGCCCACCCCGTGCCGTCGGGAGGTCGCCCGGACCGCGAGGTAGTAGACGTAGCCCACGGCCGGGTTCAGGCGCTCGAGCAGCGCCACGCCGACGACCTCCCCGCCCACGAGAGCGGCCCGAACGAGGGAGACCGTCCGCAACGTCCGCTTCGCGTGCCAGCGGTAGACCCCCGCGAACGAATCGATCAGCACCGGGATCGCACGCTCCCGGTCGGGTCCGACGAGGTCGATCAACGACCCGCTCCCCGGTTCCGCCATCCCTCGCTCCCGCAGTCCCCGGCTATCGCGCGTCGCCACTTCAGCTCCGCCGGAGCGCGGGACCCGGGCCCGGGATCGGTGCCGGGGAATGGGGAGGGGTCCGCTCCCACGGAGATCCTTCGTGCGGATCCCCTCGCCGGGCCGGGAGCGGGACCCGGGTCCGCGCCGATGTTCCCGAGGGTCGGGGATCCGGGGACGCTCGACCGCTTCGCTACCGCGGAGCCCGCGTCCACCGCCCGACCGTTCCGCCGACCGGTCGGCCGAGGTCCGGATTACTCGTACGACCGGGTTATCTATCTCCCGGAGCACTATCGCTCGAACCCCACGTCGGCTTCCCCCGGGGGCCGGTACCGAACGGAGAGAAAGGTCGTGGACGCGGAATTCATCCTGATCTCGACCTCGCTGGTCCTCCTGACGACCCTATTGTTCGTTCTCTCGGTGCGCGCGCTCGTACGGTTCGCCGAGAACCGCTCGCGTCCCCAACTGATGTGGGGCAGCGGCCTCGCGATCGCGACGGCCGCCATGGCGGTCGAGTCGGTCGTCTACCTCGGCACCGTGTCGACGGGAATCCTTCAGCTGTACGTCTTCTGCTCCGCGGCGATCGTCGGGGTGCTCTCGCTGGGGGCGACGCGGATCCTCCGGAGCCCGCGCCTCGAGCGCGTCTACACCGGATACATCGTCGCGACCTGCGCGCTGGTCGCGTTCGCGAGCGCGCTCTCGCCGCTGCCCGACTCGATGGTGTCGGGCGGGATCATCTCGGGCAATCCCCCGCTGCTATTGATCGTGCTCTCCTCCCTCGTCACCGTGCCGGCGACGATCGTCCTCCTGACCGCGACCGCGGTCTCCCTCCGCCGATCCTGGCGCTGGCAGACGCTCCTCATGGCGGCCGGAGCGGTGATCCTCGGTGCCGGCGGCGCGCTCTACATCGCCTCGTTCCCGATCGCGCTCTACTACGCGGAGTTCATCGGGATCCTGCTGCTGTTCCTCGGCCTCGTGAGCCTGCCGCAGACGGCTCCCGCGCCCGCGGCCGCGAGCGTCACCCGGCCCACGTCGTAGGTCCGCGCGGCCCGACCCCTCGGCCGCGCTCGTGCGCATTGGATCTCAGGCGGCGAGCAGCGCGTCGCGCGTGAGTTCCGACGGCTTGCTGAGACCGCAGAGTCCCAGCGTGAGGTCGAAGTCCGCGAGGAGGTTCTCGATGACCGCACGGACCCCCGCCTCGCCGTCGACCGCGAGCCCCCAGACGTAGGGGCGTCCGATCAGCACCGCCCGCGCGCCGAGCGCGATCGCCTTCGCGATGTCCGAGCCGTGGCGGATCCCGCTGTCGCAGAGCACCGGCACCCGGTCCCCCACCTCCGTCATGACCGCCGGCAGGGCGCGGAGCGTCGGCAGGCTCCCGTCGACCTGTCGCCCCCCGTGGTTCGAAACGATCAGCCCGTTCGCCCCGGCTTCCAACGCGTCGACCGCATCCTGCGGGTGGAGGATGCCCTTCACGACGATCGGCATCGACGTGCGCTCGCTGAGGAACCGCACGTCCGCCCAGGAGAACGTCGGGTCGCCGATCGAGCCGACCGCCCGGAGCACGGCCGTCGGGAGGTCCTCCTCGGGCGGCTTCGCGAGGCGCGATCGGAACACGGGGTCCGCGAAGTAGTTGCCCAACCCCACGCCACCCAGGAACGGGAGGAACCCACGGCCGATGTCCCGGTTCCGCCAGCCGATGATCCGCGTGTCGAGCGTGATCACGAGCGCCGAGTACCCGGCCTTCTCCGCCCGCTGGACGAGGCTGAGGTTCAGGTCCCGGTCCGGCCCCCAGTAGAGCTGGAACCAGCGGTAGGACGTTCCCATCTCGGCCGCGATCTCCTCGAGGGAATGCGAGGTCAGCGTGCTCGCGACCATCGGGATGCCGGTCGCGACGCACGCGCGCGCGACCGCGAGCTCCGCCTCGGGGCGCACGACCTCGAGCGCGCCGACCGGGGCGAGGAACAGCGGTGCCGGGACCGAATGGCCGAAGATCTCGACCCGGGTGTCCCGCGCGTGCACGTCCCTGAGCATCCGGGGCACGAGGTGCCACCGGTCGAACTCGGCCCCGTTCTGACGGACGGTCCGCTCGCCCCCGGCGCCCCCCGCCACGTAGTCGAACGCTTCGGGGGAGAGCACTCGCTGGGCCGCCGCCTCGAGCTGCTCCGGGGCGACGGGGACCGTCGGCACGCGGCCCGCCGCGCCGTCGCGGTAGATCGCCGCCTGCCGTCCCGGACCGAACCCGCCGTAGTTGTCGGGCATGCTCCTCCGGACGGTGCCGCGGAGGAACATAATGGATGTGGGGGCCGTGGCGGGAGACGGGGCCGGAGCCGCGGGTCACCTCGTCGGGCGGCGGAGGAGCCCCATCACGAGCGCGAGGCCGACGACCACCAGCGCGAAGCCGACGAGCTCCCACCCGTTGAACGGCTCCGCGAACACGAGCGTGCCGACCAGGAGCGCCGCCACCGGGTTCACGTACGCCACGACGTTCGCCCGACCCGGGCCGACCCGGTGGTGGAGCGAGAAGTAGAGCGCATAACCCGCGAGCGAGGGAAAGAGCACGAGGTACGCGAGCGAATCGAGCACGTTCGCGGTGAGCGGCAGCGCCGAGCGCGGTTCGAGCACCGGAAGGAGGGCGGCCAGGAACCCGGTCGCGATCGCGAACTGGACCGCCACGCCCCAGAGCGACTCGCCCTCGGGTCGCTTCGCCCGCAGGATCACGGACCCGAGCGAGAAGCTGATCGCCGCCCCGATCACCGCGAGCGGTCCCGTGATCGTGCTGGCGAGCGAGACGCCGGGCGGCGGAACGACGAGCACGAACACCCCGACGAATCCGAGTCCGATCCCGAGGAGCGCTCCCGGCCGGAGCGATTCCCCCGGTAGGATCGGCCGCGCGAAGAGCACGGTCAGCAGCGGGGCGATCGCGACGAGGATCGCCGAGAGGCTTCCCGACGTCGTCGACTCGCCGAGGTAGAGCAGGAGCCCGTAGACCCCGACGATCGGGAGGCCCAAGAGCGCCGAGAGCCCGAGCGCACGGGCGTTCGGACGGGGGATCCGGAGCGCGGCCGCGAGGAGCGCGATCGCGACCGCGGAGAGCGCGTAGCGCGCGGCGGCGAACGCGATCGGCGTCGCGCCGGCGAGCAGGCCGAACCGGATGACCGGGTACGCGCTGCCCCAGATCAGGCCGACCGTGACGAGCAGGAGCAGGTTGCGCTGCTC
>JASHQY010000100.1 GCA_030038885.1 Thermoplasmata archaeon
GAGCCCGTACCTGCCGGGGCGATGGCGAGACCCGTGAGCAGCCCCAGGGACGAGGCCACGAGCGTCACGGCCACGAACGCGGCTCCGAGATAGGCCCAACGACGCGCCGTCATATCCAAAGTGGCGATTCTTGACCGCTATTTAGACCTCTTCGAACCGCGGAATCTCGAAAAAGGGCCTCGCGGTGAGACCGGTGACGGGGCACGCTCGGTCGCCGGAGCGGTCCCGGCACTCCTGCGACCGCAGGACCCCCGGAACGTAAGCGGGGGGCGAGTCGGGCCGCCCACCGCCTCCCCCGCCCTGTCGGCCGGCCGCACCGGAACGGGGCTCCTGACCCTGTTCGCCGGGAGCCCAGCGGCGACGCGCGCGGGGTGGTCGGTGACCTCGGCGGCAGCACGGGCTCGGCGTGGGTGGGGAGAGCTGCTCCGGGGGCGTTCCGGTTCCTGAGCCAGGCCGGACGGGGGGCGAGCGCAACGGACGACCGAGCCCGGAAGCACGGCCGCGCGCCTTCCGGACGCCCCCGGTCAGGGAGCAACGGGCGCGCGCACCGCCGAGCGTTCGAACACGAGGGTCAGGCGGACGCCGCGACACGTTTCCAGGGAGAGGCTGTCGTCCACCGGGACGGATCGAAGGTCCAAGACGAGATCGTGGGCTGTCGCGGTCCGAAGGAACGACGGGTCCGCGTAGATCGGGACCGGTCCGGCCGATCCGATCCGAAGGTACGACGGGCGGGGAGGTTCCGCCTGCAGGAACACGTTCCCCGGTCCGCAGCACCCGGAGTCCCCGAGCAGCGCGCAGATCCCGGGCGTCTCCCGGTGGAGCTCCTCCAGCAGCCGAGCGGCGGCGGGACTCGTTCGCACGGGAACGTCCGGGTTCAGGACCATGGGTAGTACCACGGCTGCTTCGCGTAGGAGTAGTCGAGGTAGACGGTCTTCTTCTCGGTGTAGTCCTCGATCCCGGCTTCGCCCAGTTCGCGCCCGTAGCCGGATTCCTTCGTGCCACCGAACGGGGCCTGCACCTCGATCCCCACCGGACCGTGGTTCACGAACGTCACCGCCGCCGCCATCCGGCCCACCGCCCGCATCGCGGCCCGGAGGTCCCGCGTGTAGATCGCGGACGCGAGACCGTAGCGCACGTCGTTCGCGATCGAGATCGCCTCCTCGAGGGTGTCCGCGGGGATGATCTCGGTCACCGGGCCAAAGATCTCGTCCTGCGCGATCCGCATGTCGTTGGTGCCCGAGAAGACCGTCAGCTCATGGAAGTGACCTAGGTCCCGTCCTCGGTCCGTCAGCCGGTGGCCTCCGAGCAGGAGCTGCGCGCCCTCCTCCTGGCCGTAGCGGACGTAGCGCTCGACCTTCTCGAGGCCGCCGGCGTCCACGAGCGGCCCGACCTCGATCCCGGGCTCGAGCCCGTTCCCGACCCGAAGCTTCCGGGCCGCGTCGACGAACGCGCGCGTGAACGCCTCCAGGATCGGACGCTCGACGATGATCCGGGACGAGGCCGTGCACTTTTGCCCGGCGTTGCTGAAGGCGCTCCAGAGCGCACTCGGGACCGCGGCCTCGAGCGGAGCGTCGGCGGCGACGATCAGGGGGTTCTTCCCTCCCAGTTCGAGCACCTGGCGCCGGAGATATCGGGCGTTGATCTCCCCGAGGTGGCGTCCGGTCATCGTCTCGCCGGTGAAGGCGAGCACGTTGACCTCGGGATTCTGCGCCAGCGCCTCCCCGATCTTGCCTCCGGGACCCGTGACCAGGTTCAGGACGCCCCGGGGGATCCCGGCTTCGACGAAGAGCTGGGCGATGCGGAACGCGGTCAGCGGCGTGAAGCTGGCGGGCTTGTGCACGACCGTGTTGCCCGAGATCAGCGCCGGGCAGATGTTCCACATGGGGATCATCGAGGGGAAGTTCCACGGCGTGATCACGGTCGCGACCCCGAGCGGCCGGCGCAGGGAGAAGGTGAGCTTGTCCCGCTGGTCGCTCGGGACGACGTTCGAAACGAGCCGCCGCCCCTCGCCGGCATAGTAGGCGATCGTGGCATAGGCCTGGCGCACTTCGCCCCGCGCCTCCGCGAGGGCCTTCCCCTCCTCGAGCGTCACGATGCGGGCGATCTCGTCGACATGGGCGAGCACGAGTCCGGCCGCCCGCTGCAGGATCTCGCCGCGCTCCGACGCCGGTACTTCCGACCACGCGGGGAACGCGCGGCGGGCCGCATCGACCGCGGCCTTCGCGTCTTCAACCGAACCCAAGGCGGCGGTCGAGACGACCGCGCCGGTCGCCGGATTGTGCACGTCGAACGACGCCCCGGTCTCGGAGGTTCGGAACTCTCCGTCGATCAGCAGCTGACCGGTGGGCACCTGGGACTCGCCGTTGCCGGGCATGAACCCCTCGCCGCCGGACAGTCCGCGCAGACAATTAAGAACTTACACACTTTTCGCGCGACCTGCGCCCGGCGGGCGCTCGGCTGGAGCGGCGGGGAGGGCGATCACCGCGTGGAAAACCGGAGGACGATCGCGTTCCGGCCCCGCTCGACGGTCGCGGGGACATTGATCACGGAGCGGACGGCCGCCGAGAAGAAATCGGCGAGATAGTTGGAGTACTTGGCCCCGAGCTCGTGGTGGATGGTGATCGTGTACGTGTGATCGTCGGTCTCCACCTCGTACTCGCCGATGCGGCCGTAGCGGCAGTAGAGGGCGAGGTACTGGAGGAACGGCTGCGCTCCGAGCCGCTTGAACCAGAACAGCGTCATTTCGCGGGGGTTCGTGCTCCCGAGTTCGGGACCGACCTTCGCGAGCCGCTCGTCGGGGATCGCCTCGATCAACGACCGGAATCCGTCGCGGGTGATCATGACGAACCCGAACTTCTCGGCGTGCCGGTCCCAGTCGGCGTACTTCGTCAGGATCTGGGACACCAACGAGTTCACGGGGAGGCCCCGGGCGTTCGCCTCCCGCTGGATCGTCGAGTCGAGCTCCTCGGTCAGGCGGAGGCTACGGAACACGGTCTTCTTGGCGGCCATCGGTCCGTGGCTTGTGCTACAATGTACCACTATGTATTCGTATCGGTGGTGCTGGGGTTCTTCCCCGCCGCGGCGGTTCTCTGAAGTGATGCGGTCGCCGGCCCGGCCCCGCCGTCGCGCGGGCGGAGCGCGTGGATCCGCCGTTCCCGGCTCTCCCGGACCGGTGCCGCGCGGAACCTCACGGGGCAGGTGAACGGACGTGCCGCAGGTCAACACCGACTTCGATGTCATCGTCGTCGGCGGCGGGATCAACGGCCTCACCGCGGGCGCCTACCTCGCGAAGTCGGGCGTCAAGGTCGTCGTCATCGAGAAGGGAGACCAGATCGGGACCCATTGCGCGACCGAGGAGTACGCGACCCCGGGGTGGCGCCAGAACCCGCACGCGTCCGGCATCTGGACCGGCCACAGCACCGCGATGATGGACCTCGAGCTCGAGAAGTTCGGCCTCGACCTCTACGTGCCGCAGTTCTCCCGCGCGACGCCGTACCTCGACGGCAAGGCGTTCGCTCCCGACCTCTGGAACGCGAATCGCACGTACGCGAAATGGCGGAAGTTCAACGAGCACGACGCGAAGGTGTTCAAGGACATCATGAACGCCTTCGTGGACCGGCGCCAGCAGATCATGCGCGCCTTCGTCTACTCTCCTCCGTCGGTCGAGAACTGGGACACGACCGTGCGGCTGTTCGGCGAGCTCCCGCACGTTCCGTCCGACTACCTCAACCTCACGGGCTACGAGCTCATCGACACGCTGTTCGAGGACGAGCAGCTGAAGGCGCAGCTCGCCGGCTGGCAGCACGCCTGCGCGTTCGAGCCGTTCCTCAAGGTCATCGGCCCGATCGGGGCGCTGCTGCTCGTCTCGTCGTTCGGTGTCCAACAGTCGATCGGCGGGTCCCACCAGATCCCGCACGCGATCTTCCGCTGCCTGGTCCACCACGGCGGCAAGGTCCTGCAGAACTGCGAGGTCACGAAGATCCTCGTGAAGGACGGCGTCGCCACCGGCGTCGAGCTCGGGCCGCACGCCTCCTACCCGGCGAAGACCCTGCTCGCCCGCAAGGCGGTCATCAGCAACCTCACGCCGGTCCCGACCTTCCTACGGCTCGTCGGGGAGGATCACGTCGACCCGGCGGTCGCGCGCGTGCTCCGGAACTACAACTACTGGGGCGTCCTCTTCACCGCCGGCTATCTGTCGAAGCAGGAGCCGAACTGGGTCGGAAGCGAGTTCGACCCCGACCTCAAGAAGGCGTGGCACTTCAATTTCGGAGCCGACACGCTCGCCGAGGTGCAGAAGTGCTTCTCGGACGTCGACCGGGGCCGCATCCCCGAGAAGCTCGCGTTCCTCGGCGCGAACTTCATCTTCTCGAAGCACGACCCGAACGCGGCCCCGAAGGGCCTGCACAGCGTGCAGCTGTGGGCCGAGGTCCCCTACCGGATCAGCCGACATTCCGGGCCCACCGATTGGGACGAGGGGTTGACCCAGGACGTCCTCGACCGCTGCACCGCGCGGCTCGACGAGTACGCGCCGGGCTTCTCGAAGGGGATCGTCGATTCGTTCTCCTACTCGCCGCTCGACATCTCCCGCCGCAACGACTCCGCGATCGGCGGCGTCTGGAGCGGGGGGACGGTCCAGCCCGGGCAGCTCTACTTCGATCGGCCGTTCCTGGGATGCCACCCGCCGCGGACCCCGATCCAGCACCTCTACCTCTCGAACGGGGTCTGGCCGATGAGCTTCTCGTGGCTCGGCGCGGGCCACAACGCCGCGCTCACGGTCCTCGAGGACCTCGGGATCAAGCGGCCGGACTGGTGGAGCCACGAACCGCTCGAGTGGATCCCGACGTGGGCGAAGCGGAACAACGTGACGCTCGTGCCCAAGATCACGGACTAGGGGGAGGGGTATGGCGGGCGATCTCGATGTGGTGATCATCGGCGCCGGACCGAACGGCGAGACCCTGGCCGCGTACCTGAGCCGCGCGAAGGCGAAGGTGCTGATCCTCGAGCGGCGGGACGAGATGGGCGGCGGGCTCGCGACCCAGGACTACGGTGGGTTCCGCTTCAACCTGCACGCGACGTACATGATGATGGGCGAGCTGATGCCGCCCGTCGACGACCTCTTCCTCGCCCAGTACGGCGTGAACTTCATCCGGCCGCCGGTGCAGGCGGCGTTCTTCTACGAGCGCGCGAAGGCGCTCACGCTCTACCTCGACCCGAAGAAGAGCGCGGAGTCGATCTCCCGGCTCGCGGGAGCGGCGGAGGCGTCGAAGTTCCTCGCGTTCTACCACGACATCGAGGAGGCGAACCTGAAGTGCCTCCTTCCGACGACCTACCGCCCGCCGATGCCCCCGGTCGAGCTCGCGACGATGCTGAGCTCGTCGGAGATCGGCCAGCACGTGCTCGAATGGTCGGAGCAGAGCCCGATCGAGATGCTCGACCACTACGAGATCCGCGACGACCGGGTTCGGGCGGCGCTCCTCTACCTCGGTTGCAAGTGGGGCATCGAGCCCGACCTGCCGGGCATCGGCTACATGTTCGCGATCTACGTCTACCGGATGCTCAACGCGGCGCTCGTCGGGGGGGGCACGCACCGACTCAACTCGGGCATCATGCGCTCGGCCTACGAGGCCGGGGTCTCCGTGAAGGAGAACACCGAGGTCGTGAAGATCCTCATCGAAGACGGGACCGCCGTCGGGGTGCGCACGGCGCGCGGCGAGGAGATCCGGGCCAAGGCGGTCGTGAGCACGCTGCCCCCGCAGCAGACGTTCCTCCAGATGGTCGGGGAGGACCAGCTCGAACCGTCCCTCGTGGACACGCTCAAGGCGTGGGAGCTCGACGAATGGTCGCTGTACATGACCCACCTGGGCCTCCGCCGGCTGCCCAAGTACCGCGCGGAGGAGAGCGACCCGCACTGCGGGGAGGCGTTGAGCCAGATCGTCGGCTTCGGCTCCTCCCAGGAGATCATCGACCACTGGAAGAAGTGCGAGGCGAAGGAGCTCCCCGGTCCGGCGAGCACCGTCACCCCGACGAGCTTCTTCGATCCGACCCAGGCGCCGCGCGACGGCGTGACCGTACGCGTGGAGTCGGAGGTCCCGTACGAGATCCTGGGTTCGTCTTGGGAGAAGGCGAAGAAGCCGTTCGGCGACCGCCTCGTCGCGACGTGGGAGGACTACCTCTCGAACGCCGACGAGATCCGGATCCTCAAGCGGTTCGACTACCCGCCGACGTACATCGAGGCGAAGCTCCCGAGCATGATCCGGGGGAGCATCAAGCACGGGGCGTACCTCCCGACCCAGATGGGGTACTTCCGCCCCAACACCGAGTGCTCGAACTACGCGACGCCGATCCCGGGGCTCTACACGGCAGGCGCCTCCACGTACCCGGGCGGCATGATCACGCTCGGCCCCGGCTACAATGCCGCGCTGAAGATCGCCGAGGATCTCCGGCTGAACGTCTGGTGGAAGATCCCGAAGTACATCCAGGACGGGATCGACCTCGGGCTCGTCCCCTGACGGCGGTGGGGAGCGGAGGCGACCGATGCGGGTCTGGTCTCGCGGGTTGGGACGGGTCGAGCTCGCGATGGACGTCCGCAAGGTCGTCACGGTGTTCGACGGCAAGGCGCTCTACCTCACCGGGCGGACCGAGCCGCCGGTCGGCTGGGATTTCGTCGTGATCATCAGTCCCTCGGAGGCCGGTGCGCTCGTGCGGCTGATGCTCCAGTACAAGGTGGGCCTCTTCTTCCGTCGGTTCCTGCGACTGAAGGCGACCCACCGCTCGCAGCTCGCGCAGGACTACTCGGTCGCGGTGCGCACACGCACCGGGGTCAAACCGGACGTGGAGTACGCGAACGTCCTCAAGCTCGCTCCCCCCAAGCCCGCCGGTCCGATGCGGTCGATGCCCAAGGTCGGTCCGAGCGCCGCCGCCGCGGCCGAGGCGGCCGCCCGGGCCGCGAGCGCGGCCGCCGAGAAGGCGGCGGGCGACGGGGACGCGAGCTAGCAGCGGGCGGGTACGCGGGAGGAACTACGATGGGCTACCGGACGACGATGACGGGGAGCTGGTATCGGCCGAAAGAGGTCCTCGACCTGCTCGGAGAGAGCCCGAGCGGCGAGATCGCGACCGGCCACGAGTCGGTCTACCTCACGGCCGAACGGGATGCGATGCGCGAGCAGCTCCACCCGATGGGCAGCTCCCGGGGCCTCGACGAGGTCACGACCGGTCAGATGCGCAAGGCCGGGTACACGTCGTACCTCCCGCATCGGTTCGAGGGGTTCTCCCCGACCGAACGGGTCCCGATGGACATGCCGCCCGCGATGATCGAGGAGCTCGTCGAGTCGAACCCGGCGATGGCGGCCGCGATGCCGCAGATGATGCGCCTGTTCTCGCTGCCGAAGATCGTCGCGCCGCTCCGGTACATCGGAGGCGAGTCCGCCGCGCGCGAGGCGCGCGACGCCGTGAAGATCGCGGGCGAGGTCGGGGCGAAGCGCGTCTTCGTCCAGTCCGCCTCGCCGGGCGTCGTCACGATCTTCTATCCGAACAATCGCGCGGTCTACCGCGACCACGTCGAGTACCTCCGGGCGATGGCGAAGGAGCTCCGCAAGGAGTACGACGCGATCCTCCGGGTGCCGGGCGTGATCCTCCAGGTCGACGCGCCCGACCTCGCGATGGGCAAGCAGACCGCGAACTGGGGGGTCGACTTCTACGCGGCGCTTCCCGACCACGTCGACGCGATCAACGAAGCGGTCCGGGGCCTCCCCCGCGAACGCCTGAGGGTCCACTACTGCTACGCGAACTCCGTGAGCTCCCACAAGAACGACGCCGACTTCGCCCGGGTCCTGCCCGAGCTCGCCCGCCTGGAGGTCGGCGCGCTCAACGGCGAGTTCGCGAACCCGCAGCACGCGGGGGACCTCCCGGTGCTGAAGGAGTTCGCCACGGAGCACGGCTGGCCGAAGGGCCTGGTCTTCCAGGCCGGCGTCGTGGACGTCAAGACCCCGATCGTGGAGCATCCCCGCACGGTCCGGATGCGCCTCGACCAGGTCGCCGACGCGATCGGCCCGGAGCACACGTGGGGCAACACGGACTGCGGCTTCGAGACGTTCATGGGGTTCAACAACGTCACGCACGCCGTCGGGCTGCTGAAGCTCCGGGCCCTCACGGAGGGCGCCCACCTCGGTGACCGGGCCTCCTGACCTGGTCCGGCAATTGTCGATATGTCAATTCGGTATGATTATTAACTTGTAAACCATCCTCCCGACGCCGCCGGGGGGCGGCAGGAGCGATCGTGGCGAAACTCTCGAAGCTGTTGGGGAAACTCTTTCCGGC
>JASHQY010000101.1 GCA_030038885.1 Thermoplasmata archaeon
CCGCTACCGCGTCGGGGGCGACATCCCCTCGCTGGTCAACCCGAAGCCCGGGTGCCGGTTCGCGCCCCGCTGCCCGTTCGTGATCGATCGGTGCCGGGTCGAGTACCCGCCGCTCGCGACCGTCGCCGGGCTCGGCGACCGGCTCGTCGCGTGCCACCGGGCGGACGAGGTCCGCGACATCGCGCCCGAGACGCTGCTCGCGACCGGTCCCGCGACCGCGCCGGCCGCCGCCCCGACGGCGTGAGCCGGCCCGGGGTCCGGGCCGGCGGTCAGCTCAGCCACTGCGTGTTGAACCCGATCGCGAACGGCTCCGCGCTCGCCATGGGATTGAAGACGTACCCCTGGAGGTTCGTCGTGTAGACCGCGAACGACGTCGGCACCGTGAGCCAGATCTCGGAGTAGTTCTCGTAGAGGACCTGGGTCATGTTGGTGTAGTAGCTCGTGAGGTCGGCCGGGTTCGCGTCGCCCGCGGCGTTGTACACCCAGTCGTCGTACGTCGCGTTGTAGCTCGACAGCGCGCCGCTGTTGAAGCCGGCCATGCACTCGTTCGCGCTCCCCGTGCTCACGAAATCGTTCTGCGTCCAGTCGTCCGGGGAGATGTAGTCCGAGGTGTAGAACTCCTGCCCCATGTAGAACGGCCCGCCGTTCGCGGTGGTCGACGAGACGCACGCGCCGTCGGAGTCGATCCCCTGCTCCTCGTAGAGCTCGTCGAGGCTCACCCCGACCGGGTTGATCGTGATGTTGATCGCCGCGAGGTCCTCCTCGAGGAACTGCGCGGTCTCCGCCCAGTCGGCGCCGACGTTGAGGTACATGTAGTTGATCACGGTCCCCTTGCACCCGGCGTTCTTGCACGGCGAGTTCTGGATCTCCTGCTGGGCGAGCGTCGGGTCGTAGCTGTAGTACGGCTCCTGCGCCGTGACGTTGTTGTTGTAGGGGTACGACGGGGGCACCGGGCCGACCCACTGGGTCGCGTAGCCGCCGAACGCGTCGGCGATGATCTGCTGGTAGTTGATCGCGTGGGTGATCGCCTCGCGCACCGAGAGGTTGTTGAACGGGTAGACGCTCTGGTTGAGGAAGATCCACCACGAGCCGCTGGTCGCGCCGTAGATGATCGGCAGGGCGTCCACGACCACGTTCGAGAGCCCCTGGAGGTCCGCGATCGTCGAGGGTCCGACGTAGGCGAACGACGCGCCTTGGACGTGCCCGCTCTTCAGGTCGTTGATCGTGACGTCGATCGTGTCCTGGAAGATGATCTCGACCGAGGTGTTCGCCGGGGCGAGGTTGTTGTTCCACGGCTGGGTCGCGTAGCCCGACGCGCCCCAGTACTTCGGGTTCGGCGTCAGCGTGTAGCCGCCCCCGCCGACCCCGTTGTAGCCGTTGAGGACGTACGGGCCGGTGCCCAGCGTGTGGTCCGAGGCGTACACGTTCGGCTGGCCCTCGACGATCCCGCCGTTCGCGTCGATCCAGGCCGGGTCGACCGCGTAGGAGTTGGGGGCCGAGATCGAGGCGAGGAGGTAGGTGTAGTTCGTCCCGAGATAGCCGTAGCCGAGGTTCAGCGCGATCGTCTCGCTGTTGATCACCTGGAACGACTGGTTCGGCAGCTCCATCAGCGCGATCTCGCTCGCGCTCGGGGTGAAGAAGTTCCAGCTGTTGAGGTCGGAGACCAGGGTCGCGTTCGCGGGTACGATCTCGTTCGTCAGGTTCGAGTAGTAGCTGAGCGGGTTCGACGGGTCGAAGTTCGTCGAGTAGAAGTTCTGCTCGAGGATGAACTGCGGGCCCTGCGCGAGGAGCAGGCTCCGGTAGAGGCTGTACCACTGCACGTAGGCGTTGTACGGGTCGCCGTTCGAGAAGACGACGCCGGGTCGGAGGTCGAACGTGTACGTCGAGAAGCCGGTGCCGGGGTTGTACGATTCGGTGCCGTTGGTCGTCGCGAGGACGCCGGAGAAGCTGGTGACGCTCGATCCGTTGTAGTTGACGAGGCCCTGGTAGACCTGCTGGACCGCGGCCCAGCCCGGCGTCGAGAACGTGACGTCCGGGTCGAGCGAATCCGGGATCTCCGCCTGATCGATGCAGATCCAGGTGGTCTGGTTCGGTCCGCAGGTCGAGGTCGTTCCGTGCTGGAGCTCGAAGTAGGTGCCGATCCCCGCGAGCACGACGATCACGACGATGATCACGACGATGATGTTCCGGGTCCGTGGCTTCATGCGACCGCGCCCCTCCGCCGGGCCGGGCGCGGGACCGGCTCCGCCCTTGATAAGGTATGCCATGGCACGGGTTTCGAGGTCGACCCGCGCCCGCGTCGGCAGGCTATTTAGACGGCCGGGACTCGCGCAACGACGGGGGCGCCATGGCGCTCAAACTGCTGATCGGGGGCGAGTGGGTGAGCGCGACCGGCGACGCCACGATCCCGATCGCGAGCCCGTACGACGGCTCGAAGCTCGACGAGGTCGCGCGCGGCGCCCGCGAGGACGCGCGCCGGGCGATCGACGCGGCGCGCGCGGCGTTCGACCGCGGCCCGTGGCCCCGATTGCCCCCGAAGGCCCGCGGCGAGGTGTTCCTGAAGGCCGCCCAGATCCTGACCCAGCGGCTGCCCCAGCTCGCCGAGCTCGAGAGCCGCAACCAGGGCAAGACGATCAAGCAGGCGCTCGATGCGGACCTGCCGTTCTCGGTCGACAACCTCGTGTTCTACGCGGGCGCGGGGCGCACGCTCGACGCGAAGAGCCCGGGCGAGTTCACCGGCGAGGGCACGACGATCTTCCGCCGCGAGCCGATCGGGGTCGTCGCGTCGATCACGCCCTGGAACTACCCGTTCATGATGGCGGTCTGGAAGGTCGGCCCCGCGCTCATCACCGGCAACACGGTCGTGCTGAAGCCGGCGAGCTGGACGCCGCTCACGAGCCTCGAGCTCGGCCGCGCGTTCCTCGAGGCCGGGCTCCCGGCCGGCGCGCTGAACGTCGTGACCGGCCCGGGCGACGAGGTCGGGGACGAGCTCTCCCGGAACCCGAAGGTCGACCTGGTCTCCCTCACCGGCGACACCGCGACCGGCCGGAAGATCATGGAGGCCGCGAGCGCCACCGTGAAGCGCGTCCAGCTCGAGCTCGGCGGCAAGGCCCCGTTCGTCGTGTTCGAGGACGCCGACGTCGCCGCGGCGGTCGAGGGCGCGATCGTCGCCGGGTTCGTGAACGGTGGCCAGGACTGCACGGCCGCGACGCGCCTGATCGTCCACGAGAAGGTCCGGGACCGGTTCGTGCGGCGGCTCCTCGAGCGGGTCGCGACGATCCGGATCGGGGACCCCCTGTCGCGGAAGACCGACCTGGGGCCGCTCGTCCATCGCTCGCACCAGCAGCGCGTGCTCGAGTTCGTCGCGAAGGGGAGCGCCGAGGGAGCGAAGCTCGTCGCGGGGAGCCCCGCGCCGCCGCCGGGCCACCCGCACGGGGCGTTCGTCGCGCCGACGGTCTTCGACGCGGTCGCGCCGGACATGACGATCGCCCAGCGGGAGGTCTTCGGGCCGGTGCTGGACGTCCTCACGTTCTCGACGTTCGACGAGGCGATCGAGATCGCGAACGGGGTCGAGTACGGGCTCGCCGGGAGCGTCTGGACGAACGATCTGCGGACCGCGATCCGCGCGACGAACGCGCTGCGCTTCGGGGACGTCTGGGTGAACGACCACCTGCCGCTGGGATCGGAGACGCCCCACGGCGGGTTCAAGCAGTCCGGGTTCGGCAAGGACCTGGGGACCGACTCGCTGTACGACTACACCGCGATCAAGAACGTCTACATCGACCTCACGGGGCAGGCGCGCAAGGGCTGGCACTACCTGACCTACGGCGACCCCGCGTAGGACCGACCGTGGCCGACGGGGTACCGGCGGGGGGCAAGGGCGCGCTCTTCATCGGCGGAGCGTGGCGACCGCCGGCGAGCGCTCGGTACACGACCGTGCGCGACCCGTCGACGGGCCGCCCGATCGGCGAGGCGCCGGTCGCGACGGCGGCGGAGGCCCGCGCGGCGGTCGACGCCGCGGCGGACGCCGAGGAGGCGTGGGGGAACGTTCCCGGGCACGAGCGGGCCCGGATCCTCCGGGCGGTCGCGGCGCGCCTCGCCGCCGACCGGGAGACGATGGCCCGGCTGATCGCGACCGAGGTCGGCAAGCCGATCGTCGACGCGCGGGTCGAGGCCGACCGGGCCGCGGGGGTCTTCCTCCTCGCGGCCGAGGAGATCCGCCAGCTGGGCGGCGAGAGCTACCCCGCGGACGCCTACGAGCGTCCCGCCGGCAACGAGCACCGCTTCCTGTTCTCGGTCCGCGAACCGGTGGGCGTGGTGGTCGCGATCGGACCGTTCAACTTCCCGCTCAACCTGCTCTGCCACAAGGTCGCGCCGGCGCTCGCCGCGGGGAACCCGGTCGTCGCGAAGCCGACGTCCGCGGCGCCGTTCACCGCGCTCCGCCTCGCCGAGCACCTCGCGGCCGCCGGGGTCCTCCCCGGCGCGCTGAACGTCGTGATCGGCCCCGGCGGTGCGGTCGGCGACGCGCTCGTCGAGCACCCGCGGACCCGCCTCGTGACGTTCACCGGGTCGACCGAGGTCGGGAAGGCGATCGCGGGGAAGGCCGGCCGCCAGGCGAAGCGCGTGATCCTCGAGATGGGCGGCCTCGACCCGTTCGTCGTGCTGGACGACGCGCCGCTCGACGCGACCGTCCAGGCGGCGGCGCGCGGGGTCTTCGGCTACGCCGGCCAGGTCTGCACCGCGTCGAAGCGCTTCCTCGTGCAGGACGGGATCGCGGACCGGTTCGCCCGCGCGCTCGCCGAGCGGGCGACCGCGCTCCGCGTCGGGCCGGCGCTCGAGGAGACGACGGAGGTCGGGCCGCTGATCGACGCCCCGGCGGTCGAGCGGATGGAGCGGCTGGTCGACGATGCCCGCGCCCGCTCGGCGAAGGTGCTCGCCGGGGGCCGCCGACCGGCGGACCGGCCGGAGGGGACGTTCTACGCCCCGACCGTGCTCGACGAGGTCCCCGAGGCGGCCCGCGTGCTCCACGAGGAGCCGTTCGGCCCGATCGCGCCGGTCGTCCGCTTCCGCGACGTCGCGGAGGCCGTGCGGATCGCGAACGGGACCCCCTACGGCCTCCAGGCCGCGGTCTACACGCGCGACCTCGCGCACGGATTCGCGCTCGCGCGACGGCTGCGGGCGGGCGGCGTGCACCTGAACGATCCCACGAACCTGCGCTGGGACGCGCTCCCGTTCGGCGGCGTGAAGGAGAGCGGGCTCGGTCGCGAGGGGCTGCGCTCCGCGATGCAGGAGATGACTGAGGTCAAGCTGATCTCGGTCAACTACGCGGGGTAGCGCCGCGGCTACGACGCTTCGTCGTCCGGGAACGTGCGTCCGGGGATCGGCGGCACGACCGGCCCCGGGACCGCCGGCGACGCCGGACGGAGGGGTTCGGGCATCCCGGACGGCACGGTCGGGACCGACCGGACCCCGCGGCCGTGGGGGGCGGCCTCGAGGCTGTCGAGCGCGTCCTCGAACGCGACCAGCCCGCGCTCGAGGAGCTCGTCCTCGATCGTCAGCGGGGCCATGAACCGCAGCACCTGGTCCCACGCGCCCGCGGTGTGCATCAGGACCCCGCGGGCGAACAGCGCCGCGCGCACCGCCTTGGCGCGGTCCCCCCACGGCGTCCGGGCCGCCGCGTCGCGGACGAACTCGACGCCGATCATGAACCCCCGGCCGCGGACGTCGCCGATCGCGGGGTGCGCCCGGCCGATCTCGCGGAACCGCTCGACGAGCGTCGCGCCGCGGTGGCGCGTCCGCTCGAGGAGGTCCCCCTCGCGGAGGACCTTCAGCACCTCGGTCCCGACCGCGAGCGCGAGCGGGTTGCCGCGGTAGGTCCCGAGGTGGAATCCGCGCGGCAGCTCCTTCACGAGGTCGGCCCGGTACGCGACCATCGACACCGGGATCCCGCCGCCGATCGTCTTCGCGATGCAGAGGATGTCCGGGGTCACGCCGCTGTGCTCGACCGCCCACATCCGCCCGGTCCGGCCGAGGCCGGTCTGGACCTCGTCGGCGATCAGGAGGATTCCGTGCCGGTCGCAGAACTCCCGCAGCGACGGGAGGAAATCGTCCGGTGGGACGACGTAGCCCCCCTCCCCGAGGATCGGCTCGACGAGCACCGACGAGATCTCGTCGACGCCCGAGTGGGGGTCGGCGACGAGGTGCTCGAGGTAGGCGATCGTGTCCGCGGCCCCGTCGCCGGACCCGAGGACCGGCCGGTAGGGGTCGGGATACGGGACTCGGACGACGGTCGTCCCGGCGAACGGCGACATCGCGTGGTAGCGCCGGCCGCTCGTGAGCCCGACCGCCCCGCCGTGGACGCCGTGGTAGGCGCCCGAGAACGCGACCGTCCCGCGCGTCCCCCGGGCGAAGTCCGCGAGGCTCACGGCGGTCTCGACCGCGTCCCCGCCGGTCACGGTGAAGAGCACGCGCCCGTGGCGGCGCATCGTTCCGGGCAGCGCGTCCTCGAGCTCCTCGAGGAACCGGATCCGGGCGTCGGTGGGGAGCTCGAGCGCGTGCCAGATCCGCTCGGACTGGGCCTGCATCGCCGCGACCAGGCGCGGGTGACGGTGGCCGAGGTTCAGGACCGAGATGCCGGCGACCCAGTCGACGTAGCGGTTCCCGTCGACGTCCTCGATCGTCGAGCCCTGGGCGCGGGCGGGCGCCATCGGGAAGTAGTGCGGGTAGCCGATCGCGTCGGTCTCGAACCGCGCCTGGGCGGCGAGGAGCGCCCGCGACTTGGGCCCCGGCGGGGGCGTGAGGATCCGCGGGGCGTCCGGATAGCTGAGCCAGCCCGCCGGGTCCGTCACGGCCGCCTCCGTCCCGGGAACCGGGCGGACCCTTATAATGGCGGCCGCGCCCCGCGGGGCCGCGGGGGTTTAATCGGCCGCCCGGCTCCCCGGCTCGGGCGAGGGGCGACGGTGGTCCGGGTCGACACGCACCTGCACCTGACCCGCTGGTGGCCGGACCTCGCCCGCACGGCGTACCGGGCCGACCTCGACTTCCGCCCGGAGGGGCTGCTCGCGGAGATGGACGCCGCCGGGATCGACCTCGGCCTGGTCCTCCAGATCCACGAGGCGCCGTCGGCGGACGCGGCGCTCGCGGAGAGCCGCGCGATCGCCGCGGCGAGCGCCGGCCGGCTCCGGCCGGTCGGGACGGTCGATCCGACGCGGGGCGAGGACACGGTCCGGGCCGCGCTCGCGCTCTGGGAGGCCGACGCGACGATCGCCGGCATCAAGCTGTTCCCCGGGTACCGGCCGTTCTACCCGCACGACCCCCGCCTCGCCCCGCTCTACGAGTTCGCGCACCGCCGGAACCTCCCGGTGCTCGTGCACCAGGGCGACACGCTCGACCGCGGGGGCCAGGTGAAGTTCGCCCGGCCGATCGAGCTCGACGAGGTCGCGGTCCGGTACCCCGACGTGCGGTTCGTGCTCTGCCACTTCGGCAACCCGTGGGTCGAGGAAGCGGCGGAGATCGTCTACAAGAACGAGAACGTCTACGCGGACACCTCGGGACTGCTCGCCCACCCCTCCGCGCCGTACTTCGCGCGGATGGTCGAGCAGTGCCGGCAGCGCCTCCTCTCCGCGATCGTCTCGATCGGCTCCGCCGAGCGGATCCTCTACGGGTCCGACTGGCCGCTCGAGGAGCTCTCGGTCGCGGTCGGCCTCGTCGACGGCCTCGACCTCCCCGCGCCGGACCGGGCGCGGATCCTGGGGGAGAACGCGGTCCGGCTGTTCCGCCTGCCGGAGCTCCCCCGCGCGCGGACGGGGTCGTCATAACCCCGGCGCGGCTCGGGAGCGCTCGGCCCCCGGGGCGGATCGATGGACGGCGAGGAGATCCGGCGGATCGTCCGCGAGACGAACTACGTCACGTGGCGTCGCCAGGCCGGATGGGACCCCTTGGTCGTCGCGCGGGCGGAGGGCTCCCGGTTCTGGGACAGCGACGGCCGGGAGTACCTCGACTTCTCCTCGCAGCTGATCGCGAGCAACCTGGGGCACGCGAACCCGAAGGTCGTCGCGGCGATCGCGGAGCAGGCGCGCACCCTGGCCTACGCGGTCCCCGGGTTCGCGACCGAGCCGCGGGCGCGCCTGAGCGCCGCCCTGCTCGAGGTCCTGCCGAAGGGGCTCGACCGGTTCTTCTTCAGCACGTCGGGCACCGAGGCGAACGAGGCCGCGCTCAAGATCGCGCGCGTCGCGACCGGGCGGACGAAGATCGTGAGCCGGCACCGGTCCTACCACGGGGCCACCGCGGCGTCGATCTCGGTGACCGGCGACCTCCGGCGGCGGCCGATCGAAAAGGTCCAGCGCGTGCCCGGGACGGTGTTCGCGCCCGACTGCTACTGCTACCGCTGCCCGTTCGGCCTCACGTACCCGGCCTGCCACGTTGAGTGTGCGGAGTACGTCGACCACCAGCTCGAGCGGGAGGGCGACGTCGCGGCGATGATCGTCGAGCCGGTCGTCGGGACGAACGGCGTGATCGTCCCCGTGCCGGAGTACCTGCCGCGGATCCGGGAGATCACCCGGCGGCACGACGTCCTGCTGATCGCGGACGAGGTCATGAGCGCCTGGGGCCGCGTCGGGGAGTGGTTCGCGGTCGACCACTGGAACGTCGTGCCCGACCTCCTCACGACCGCGAAGGGGATCACCGGGGCGCACATCCCGCTCGGCCTGACCGCGACCACGAGCGCGCTCCACGACCGGTTCCGCGACGCGTACTTCCCCCACGGGCACACGTACGAGGCCCATCCGCTGACGCTCGCTCCCGCGGTCGCGGCGATCGGGGAGTACCGGCGCCTCGATCTGATCGCGAAGTCCCGGACGGACGGCGAGTACCTCCTCGCGCGCCTCCGCGAGCTCGCGGAGCGGCACCGCGCGATCGGCGAGGTCCGCGGGCTCGGCCTCTTCGCCGCGGTCGAGCTGGTGAGAAACCGCGCGACGAAGGCCCCGTTCAACACCGAGGACGACAAGCTCGCCGGCCGGCCGCTCGTCGTCGACCGGGTCACGGCCGCGATGATGCAGGAGGGCGTCTACTGCATCGGATGGGTCTCCCACCTGATCGTCGCGCCGCCCCTGATCGTGACCCGCGCGGAGCTCGACCACGGGATCGAGGTCCTCGACCGCGCGCTGCGGATCGCGGACGAGCTCGCCGACCCGGAGCCCGCCGGGGCGCCGGTCAGAACCAGCGGGTCGTGACGACCTTCTTGCGCGTGTAGAAGTCGATCGCGTCGCGGCCGGTCGCGTGCAGGTCGCCGTAGAACGAGCCCTTCCAGCCGACGAACGGGAAGTACGCCGCCGGCGCCGGCACGCCGAGGTTCACCCCGACCATCCCGGCCTCGATCCGGCGCGCGAACTCCCGCGCGGCCTTCCCGTCCCGCGTGAAGATCGCCGCGGCGTTGCCGAAGCGGGAGCGGTTCGCGACGCGGATCGCCTCGTCGAGCGACGGGACCCGCACGACCGCGAGCACCGGCCCGAAGATCTCCTCCTGGGCGATCGCCATCTCGGGCCGGACCCGGTCGAACAGGACCGGGGCGACGTAGAAGCCCTCCGAGGCCGGGGGGGCCGAGCCGCGCGCGGCGACGGTCGCGCCGCCGGCCTCGCCCTCCGCGATCCAGCGGAGGACCCGGGCGCGGTGGTCGGCCCGGATCACCGGCCCGACCGCGGTCGCGGCCGCGTCGGCCGGGCCGACCGAAAGCGACCGGACCGCGGCGGAGAGGCGCGCGACCAGGGGGTCCCCGACCGGCTCGACCGCGACGACGACGCTGCCGGCGAGGCAGCGCTCGCCGGACTGGCCGAACGCGCTCGAGAGGATCGCGGGCACCGACCGGTCGAGGTCGGCGTCGGGCAGCACGATGAGGTGGTTCTTCGCCCCGGCGAGCGCCTGGACGCGCTTGCCGTGCGCCGCCGCGGTCGTGTAGACGTGGCGCGCGGTCGGCGCGGACCCGACGAACGAGATCGCGTCCACGTCGGGGTGCGCGAGGAGCGCGTCGACCGCGGCCGCGTCGCCGTGCACGAGGTTGAACGCGCCCGGCGGGAATCCGGCCTCGGCGACGAGGCGGGCGAGGAGGGTCGCCGACAAGGGCACCCGCTCGGACGGCTTGAGGACGAACGTGTTGCCGCAGACGAGCGCGAGCGGCGCCATCCACAGGGGGATCATCACCGGGAAGTTGAACGGGGTGATCCCGGCGACCACGCCCAGCGGCTGGCGGACGAGGGTCGTGTCGACCCCGGGGCTCACGTCCTCGAGGAACGCCCCCTGCATCGTGGTCGGCGCCGCCGCCGCGAACTCGACCGCCTCGATCCCGCGGCGCACCGAGCCGCGGGCCTCGTCGGCGGTCTTGCCGTTCTCCCGCACGACGCTCGCGACGAGCTCGTCCGAGTGCGCTTCGAGCCGCTCGCGCAGCGCGAGGAGCCGGCGCGCCCGCTCCGCGACCGGGACGTCCCGCCATCCGGGGAACGCCCGGCGCGCGGCCGCGACCGCCGCCTCGACGTCCGCGGCCCCCGAGCGCGGGACGCGGGCGAGGAGCCGCCCGGTCGACGGGTCGGGGACGTCGAGCGAGTCCGAGGTTCCCGCCCGGACCCAGGCGCCGCCGACGTAGTTCTCGAGCAGGGTCTCGGCGGCCATCACCGGCGGGACGCCCGCCGGGTCTTGACGCTCACGGGGGGTCCCTCGCCCCCTCCGCCGGGTCCGCGCGCCCCTCAGCGGCGGCGGGCGGTGTAGATCGAGGTGAGCATCGAGAACTCGACCGTTCCGCCGAACTCCTCGTCGGCGATGCGCCGCAGCTCCGCAAGGAAGCGGGCGCGCCGGCGGGCCGGCAACGTCGAGATGTCGGAGAAGCTCGCCCAGAGCGCGGTGACGCCGGCCCCGGTGAACCGTAGGGGGGTGCGGAACTCCCGGTAGGCGACCCGGTCGAACCGGCCCAGTTCGCGAAGCCGGCGGAGCCGCTCCCGGCGCTCGCGGAGCGCCCGGACCCTCCCCCGGTCGATCCAGTCGGCCCATCCGCCCTCGGCCGCTCCGTACAGCGGCTGGATCGCGCGGTGGAACCGGCTCGGGCGCGCCGGGTCGCCGTGCCGGTTCCACCACATCGCCCACCACCCGCCGGGTCGGAGGAGCCGGGCGACCTTGCGCAGGGCCCGGCGCTCGTCGGTCCAGTGGAACGAGGTCGCCGCGACCCCCAGGTCGAAGAGACCCTCGGGCAGCGGCGCCTCCTCGAACGGGGCGACGACCACCCGGACGTGCGGCCCCCAGGGGGCGAGCGTCCGCCCGAGGAAGCGCGCCATCCGGGGATCGGCCTCGACCGCCACGACCGCGTCCGCGCCCCGGCGCAGGAGCTCGCGGGTCGCCTTCCCGGTGCCCGCGCCGACCTCGAAGACCGCGCGTCCGGGCGCGAGCCCGCACCGCCGCTCGAGGAGGTCGAACAGCGCGGACGGATACGGCGGCCGGGCGGCCTCGTAGGCGGAGGGATCCGCTCCGAAGAGCCGACGGCCCTGGCGGCGAGCTACGGTCCGGGACATTCCGCGTCGGTCCGGGAGCCGGGGCCTCGGATGAGCTCGCCCCCCGGCGGCGCGCCTTCGGCGGACGCGGGAGGGTTTTTGTAACCCGGAAGGCTCGGAGCCCCGAGGCCCGGGGACCCCCGGACCCGTGGGAGATGGGAAGCTGGACCCCCGATTTGAGGCAGTGTTCGCCGAGTACGAGCGGCGAACGCCCCGGTCCCGGCAACTGTGGCAGCGCGGCCGGCAGTGGAGCCCGCTAGGGGTCCATTCGAACTACCGCTTCCTCGACCCGTACCCGTTCTACGTCCACCGCGCGTCGGGCGTCCACCTCTGGGACGCGGACGAGAACGACTACCTCGACTTCAACATGGCCTTCGGCTCGCTCCAGAGCGGCCACGCCCACCCGAAGATGGTCGAGGCGCTCGCGCGGCAGCTCGCCGACGGGAGCATCTACGGCTACGAGTGGGAGCGCTCGCCCGAGGTCTCCGAACGGATCTGCCGTCGCTACCGGATGGACAAGGTACGGTTCAGCACGACCGGCCTCGAAGCGACGCAGCACGCGCTCCGGTTCGCCCGGGCCTACACGAAGAAGCGCTACGTGCTGAAGTTCGAGGGCTGCTACCACGGGTCCCACGACAGCCTCCTGATCGGCGTCAAGCCGCGGGCCGAGGTCGCGGGCCCCGCGCGGCACCCGAACTCGGCGCCCGCGTCGCCGGGCATCCTTCCGGACGTCGCGCAGCGGACGCTGGTCGCGCCGTTCAACGACCTCGAGGCGACCCGGGCGATCGCGCGCGAGCACGCGGACGACCTCGCCGCGATCATCACCGAGCCGATCCCGATGAACATGGGGTTCATCCTGCCCGAGGAGGGCTTCCTGCCCGGCGTCCGCGAGCTGTGCGACGAGCTCGGCGCGCTCCTGATCCTCGACGAGATCAAGACCGGGGCGAAGTACCCGCACGGGGGCGCCGCCCGCCTCGGCGTGCGCGCCGATCTGATCACGCTCGGGAAGTCGATCGCCTGCGGGGTCCCGCTCTCCGCGATCGCCGCCGGCCCGGGGATCCTCGACGAGGTCGGACCGCGCAAGGTCGCCCACGCCGGGACGTACAACTCGAACCCGCTCGGGATGGCCGCGTGCCTCGCGTCCCTCGACCACATCCTCACCGACGAGGCCCTTGAGCGGTCGGCCGCGCTCAACGCACGGCTCGCACGGGGGTATGGCGAGGTGTTCGACGACGCCGGGGTCACCGCGCACGTCGCGGCCGACGGCGTCTCGGGAACCGTCTACTTCACCGACCACCCGATCCGGAACTGGCGGGAGTTCCTGACGGTCGACGGGGACCGCTCGATGCTCTACTACTACCAGTGCCTGAACCGGGGCCTGATCGCGTCCGGGACGGGTCCCGACGAGCAGTGGACGATCTCGGTGCAGCACACGGAATCGGACGTGGATCGGCACCTCGAGGTCCTCGCGTCGGTCGCGGAGCACCTCACCGGGACCCCGCAGGCCGGCGAGATCGAGGAGTCGGTCTGACCCGGTCCGTTGGAGCACGGACGGGAGGCCGGTCGGCCGCCCGCTCCGCGGGAGCGAAGACCACCAGGAGCACGAGCTCCTCGGTGATCGCGTGGAACCGGTGCGGCGCGCCCGCCGGAACGAACAGCACGTCGCCCGGATCGGCCGCGGCCTCGACCTCCCCCTGGGTGAAGCGGGCGTGGCCCCGGATCACGTAGTAGACCTCCGCCTCCGAGTGCGGCGACTGCCGGTCGGTCCCTCCCGCCGGCAGGACGTAGACCCCGCCGCTCATCGTCGGGACCCGCAGGAACTCGGCGTAGCCGCCCGCGCGGCGCGCCCGCTCGACCTCGGGGTCGATCGCCGTCCGCACGGTCCCCTCGGGGGCCGAAGAGGCCCGGCGGCTTAGCCCCGCCGGGCCGGGCGCGCCGCGGCCGCTCCGCTCGCCCGCGCATCGTCGGACGCGAGGAACTCCTCCGCGGCTCGCGTACCGGTGTCGATCGCTCCCGCGACGGTCCCCGACTGGCCCTCGACGTCGGTCGCCTCGCCCGCGAAGAACAGCCGATCGTCGACCGGGGCGGCGAGCGCGCGGCGCGCGTCGAGGCCGACCCCCACCGGGAGGTAGGAGTACGCCCCGCGCACCCACGGATCGCGCGTCCAGCGATGGACCCGGCACGCCTCGACCGCGCCGAGCGTCACGTCGGACGGGAGGATCTCCGCCCACTCCGCGAGCGTCGCCGCGACCATCGCCGCGTCCGAGAGCCCGGCGCGGCGACGCGCCTCGCGGCCCACCGTGAACGCGGTGAGGTACTCCGCCGCTCCTCCGAGCCCGACCCGCGGCCGGTAGAGCGACGTCGGGGTGCCGCCGTACATCAGCGCGAAGTCGCCGAGCTGGCGCGCGAGCGAGCCGCCGCGCACACGCAGCTGAAGGGCGTAGGCGTCCCCGAACGCGATCCGCTCGATCGCCGAGCGCGTCGCGGGCGGAAGGGGCGGCTCGAACGCGATCGAGCGGGACTGGAGCACCCCGAGGGAGACCGTCACGATCGCTCCGTCGGCCCGGAGCTCGAACGGCGCGCCGCCCGGGCCGTCGCCGCGCACGACGACCCCGCTGTCGCTCCGCTCGACCGAGGTGACGGCGTGGTGTCGCCGGAGGCGGTCGCCGAGCCGCGCCGCCGTCCGCTCGACGAGCGCGGAGTATCCCTCGACCAGCTGGAAGTTCCGGAACCCGTAGGGCTCCCGCGCGGCCCGGTACTCCTCGGCGGGGCCGAGCGTCCCGATCTCCTCGGGATCGGCGGCGGCGACGTGCGCGTACAGGAGCTCGACGAGCTGGCGCGCGGCCGGCCGGATCGGGCGCTCGTCGAGGAACGCCGCGATCGACCGGTCCGGAGCGCGGGCCCGGTCGATCTCGCGCGGCCGACGCACGAGCGCGTCGTACGTCGCCCGCGTCCCGACCAGGGGGTGGAACGGGAGCGCGGTCCACGGGAACCGCCCGATGCGGCGACCGAGCACGATCCGGCTCCGCTGCTGGACCGGGAGGCGACGGGTGTGCAGGCCTTCCCGGGCGATCCAGGCGTGGGTCACGGCCGTGCGGCCGTGGACCATCTGCGCGCCGAGCTCGAGCGGGACCCCGTCCCCGAGGCCGTGGTCGGTCCAGGCCCGGCCCCCGAGCCGATCGCTCGCCTCGAGCACGACGACCCGGCGGCCCGCCGCCCCGAGGCGGAGCGCCGCGGCGAGTCCCGCGAACCCCGCGCCGATCACGACCGCGTCGGTACGCGCGGCCGCACCGTCCGCGCTCACGGGTCCCGCGC
>JASHQY010000102.1 GCA_030038885.1 Thermoplasmata archaeon
CCTCGTGCGGCACGTGCGGTCCGCGCACGCCCCGGGCCCGGGCGCGGGCGGCGGGGGATCGGGGCCGGGGCGATGGCCGCCGGTCCGGGACGGAAGGTCCGGATGAGATGGGCGTCCCGGACGAGGGTCCGCCGATCGTCCCGCTGCCGGAGCGGCTCGACCGACGGCTGCGGCTCGGTCCGTTCACGTGCGCCCGGGACGCGTTGCGGTTCGTCACGTACGCGACCGTGGGGGCGGTCGTCGCCCCGTTCACGAGCCCGTACGTCTGGCTCGCGTTCGTCGGCCTCGGCTTCACGGCCTGCGTCGTCCGGTCGGACGGGCAGTCGCTCGACGAGCGGGCGATCGCGTTCGTCCTCTGGGAGTTCCGGGCTCGGGCGGGGGGCGCGGGGATGACCCGGGACCGTGCGACCCGCACGGTGCGGTCGGGGTTGCTCGCGGTCGGTCCGGGCCGCTACGCCGCGATCGTCCGGACCGGCGGGACGCCGAGCACGTACCTCCCCCCGGCCGAGCTCGCGCGCCGGTTCGAGCGGTTCCGCGAGGTCCTCCGGTCGACGGACGGCACCTTCGGCTGGCTCGCGACCTGCCGCCCGATGTCGCCCGGGCCGGTGCGCCCGGCCCCGGCACCGCCGGGCGACGCCGACCGGCCCGCGAACGCGGGGTACGCCGAGCTGGTCGAGATGCTCTGCCGGCGCCGCCAGCTGCGCCAGGTCGATCTGTTCCTCGTGACCGAGCGGGTCGGGGCCGAGGGCCTCTCGGACCTCGAGACCCGGGTCCGCTCGCTGACCGAGGGGCTGGCCTCGCTCGGCCTCCACGCGACACGGCTCCGAGACCGGCGCCTGGTCGATGCCGCCCGCCGCTGGGGGTGGGCGTGAGCCCGACGCGGGCCCCGGCGCGCCCGCCGCCGGGACCGTTCCCGGTCGAGTTCGACACGTTCCGCGTGGCGGTCGGGTTCGCGATCATCGCGGGCGCGCTCGGGGTCGTGCTGCCGTACCTCGACTCCCTCGCCGGCGCGCTCGCGGCCCTCGCGGCCGCGGGATGGGCCGCTGGGCACGCGCGCGAGCGATCCGCGGGGGGACGCTGGTTCGGTCCGGCGGAGGCGGTCGGGCTGGGAGCGGTCGCCCTCGGCGCGCTCGCGTTCTTCCTCCTCCCGGGATCCCTCGCGCTCGCCCGCGGGCTCGTGCTCGGGCTCTCGTGGCTGCCGATGTGGTGGTTCGAACGGCCCGTGCCGCTACGGACCCGACCGATCGAGGAGGCCGGGTGAGCGACCCGGGAGCTCCCGGGCCGGGCGAGGAGTCCCCGACCTGGCTGCGGATCGGCCGGCGGTACCGCGCGCCGCTCCTCCTCCGCCAGTTCCCGCCCGAGGTCCCGTTCGCGTTCGTCGGCCGCGTGCTGCCGACCACCGAGCCGGTCGAGCTCGCGGTCGAGCTCCACCGCCTGCCCGCCGCGCGGGCGCTCGAGATCCTGCACGGCGCGCGGGCGGTCGCGGAGGCGGAGCTCACCTCCGGCGGGGGGCCGCAGACCTCCGAGCTCGAGGTCGAGCGGGCGACGGCCGAGGAGTTCGGGCGGGCGGTCGCGCGCCGCACCCAGGAGCTCTGGAAGGCCGGGATCCGGCTGGTCGCGCTCGGACCGTCCCGTCCCCGGGCCGAGGCGGTCCGAACGCGGCTCACCGAGCGCCTTTCGGCGCTCGGGTTCCGCGCGCGGGTGCCGCGCTACGAGGTCCGGTCGACGCTCGGCCCCCCGGGACTGTCCGGCGACGATCCCCGTCCGGCCGGGTTCTGGCAGATCCTGCCGACCGATGGGGTCGCCGCGCTCTACCCGTTCGTCGACGAGACCGTCCTCGAGCCCGGCGGGGTCCTGGTCGGACTCGCGCTCTCGGACGCGAGCCCGGTCTTCCTGAACCGGTGGGAGCACGCGAGCTTCTCCTGGGGCCTCTTCGGGACGACGGGGGCCGGCAAGACGTTCACCGCCGCGCTCGTGCTCCTGAGGACCCGGTGGATGCGCCCCCGGTTCGAGGCGACGATCCTCGACCCCCTCGGCGAGTTCTCGGGCTTCGTCCGCGCCCTCGGCGGTTCGGTCATCGAGATCTCCGAGGGGGGCGAGCGCCGGCTGAACCCGCTCGACCCGGTGACGACCGGCGGGGACCGCCGGGAGAAGGCGGCGCGGGTCACCGCGATGCTGCGGGCCCTCTTCCCGAGCCTCGAGGACGCGGAGAGCGCCGCGCTCGATACCGCGGTGACCGGCCTCTACGAGCGCGGACCGGCCGTGCCGACGTTCGACGACCTGATCGCGGAGGTGGGCCGGGGCGTCGGGGCGAGCGGGCGGCTCGGGACCCTGCTCGACGTGTTCCGCACCGGGTCCCTGAAGAGCGTCAACGGCCCGACGACCGTCGTTCCGGGTCCCGGACCGGTGTCGGTCGACTTTCGGGGGGTGCCGGACGACCACCTCGCGTTCCACCTCTCGTACCTGCTCGACTGGGCGTACGGGCGCCTCAAGGACCGACCCGGCGAGAAGCTCCTCCTCCTCGACGAAGCCCACCTCCTCGTCCGGTCGCCCGCGACCGCCGACTTCCTCGACCGGGTCGTGCGCCACGTCCGCCACTTCGACGCGGGCGTGCTGCTCCTGAGCCAGAGCCCCGAGGACTTCCTCGCGAGCCCGGAGGGCCGGGCGACCCTCCGGAACCTCTCCGCGACCGCGTTCCTCCGCCTCCCCGAGGTCTCGGACGACGCGCGCGCGTTCTTCGGACTGACCCCGGCGGAGGCCGAGTGGCTGCCGCGGGCCCGCCTCCCGCGCGACGTCGGCTACTCGGAATCCCTCTGGCGGATCGACGAGCTCCACCTGCCGCTCGCGATCGTCGCGTCCACGCCGGAGTACGAGTTCCTCCGGGCGACGCTCGTCGGGACGCCGCCGGCCCCGACGGATGCGAGTCCAAGGTCGGTTTTATGAAGGGCCGGACCGACGACCGGACGTGGTCGCGGAAGCGACGGCCCAGGGCCCTCCGCGCCGCCGAGCGAGCTGGAACCTGCGCTCGATCGTCGAGGAGGTGGCCGGCCGCCCGATCTCGGAGCTCCAGGACCCGAGCCGGCCGGTCCACCCCTACCTCGAACGGAAGGTCGTCTCCCTGCCGCCGGGCGAGCGGCCCCCCTGGGCCTCCCCGCCGCGGCGGGTCCCGGCGGAGGCCGCTCCGTACGACCCGGTCGGGCACGTCTACCCGCCGCTGATCGGGCCGGTCGGCCGCGCGTACCACGGGAGCGAGCACGAGCACCACCAGGAGACGCTCGACCGCCACCGGCCGGACACGGAAGCGAGCCCCGGCAACCCCGTCCGGCCGCCCGGACCGACCCACCGGCCCGAGCGGCTCTACCTCCACTACCTCCTGCTCCACCTCGACCGGCTCAGCCCGTCCGCGCTCCAGTACCTGAAGCAGGCCGTCGACGACGAGGTCGCGCACCGCGCCCGGCCACCGCTGCCCCCGTCGGAGTGACCTCGGGGCCCTCCGCGCCGAACCCCCGCGCGACGAGCGCGCGGTACGCCGCCGGGTCCCACTCGACCCCGATCGCCGCGCGCCCGCTCCGCACGGCCGCCGCGATCGTCGTGCCGGTCCCCGCGAACGGGTCGAGGACGGTCTCCCCGACCAGGGAGAACATCCGGATCAGCCGGTCGGGGATCGCGAGCGGGAACGCCGCGCGGCGGCCGCTCGCGCTCGCCTGCGGCACGCCGCGGACGTCGGACCAGATCTGGCTGAACCAGCGGTCGCGCTCCGCGCGGGAGTACTGGCTCGCGGCCCGCGCGGGGTCGTGGGGCGGGAGCCGTCGGATCCGCCCCTTGCGGAACAGTAGGACGTACTCGCAGTCGAGCGTGACGTACGCGTTGGGAGGGACGAACCCGGACCCGAGGAACGCGTTCGGCTTGTTGGTCGGCTTCTTCCAGAGCACGTACGGCAGCGCACGGAACCCGACCCGTTCCGCCGCGACGAGGGTGTGGGCGTGGTTCGGCCAGAGGCGGAACTCCCCGTCGACCGTCCGCAGGGCGTCCCCGATGTTCACCGCGAGAATCCCGCCGGGCACGAGCACCCGGTGGCATGCGGACCACGCCGATGCGAGCACGCCGAGCATCCCGGGGTAGTCGACCGCACCGAGCCGCCGGAACAGTTCGTCCCACTGGGGGATCATCGGGTAGGGCGGCGACGTGACGACGAGGTGCACGGACGCGCTCGCGACCCCGTCGAGGCGGCGCGCGTCGCCGTGGAGCAGCCGGACGGCGGGGACGCTCCGCGGCGGCACGGCCCCCGGCACGCGGCGGCGCGGTTATTATGGGCTGCCTGCTCCCACGGGGCATGCGGCTGGACCGCCCGGTCCTGCAGGTCGCCTTGGATTTCGAGAACCTCTCGCGCGCCCTTCCGGCCGCGCGCGAGGCGGTCGAGGGCGGGGCCGACTGGGTCGAGGCCGGGACCCCGCTCATCAAGAGCGAGGGGCTCGACGCGGTCCGCGAGCTCAAGAAGGCGTTCCCCGCGCAGCGGATCGTCGCCGACATGAAGGTGATGGACACCGGCGCGTTCGAGGTCGAGATCGCGGCGAAGGCCGGGGCGGACCTCGTGACGATCCTCGGCGCGGCGGACGACGACACGATCGCCGACGGCGTCCGCGGGGGCGAGCTCTACGGGGCCGAGATCGTCGTCGACCTCCTGGGCGTCGCGGACCCCCTCGCCCGCGCGAAGCGGGCCGCCGAGCTCGGGGCGGCGGCCGTCTGCTGGCACGTCGGCATCGACATGCAGATGCAGGCGAAGACCCCGTTCGCGGTCCTCGCCGAGCTCGCGCGGGCGTCCCCGATCCCGGTCGCGGTCGCCGGCGGGCTCAATTCGGAGACGATCGCGGGCGCCGTGCGCGCGGGCGCCCAGATCCTGATCGTCGGCGGTGCGATCACGAAGAGCCCGCACATCGCCGACGCGACCCGGCAGATCCGGACCGCGATGACGACGCGGCAGGAGGTCCCCTCCGAGCACTTCCGCCGCTACAGCGGCGACGAGATCCGCGCCGCGTTCCTCAAGGTCTCGGCCCCGAACGTGACCGACGCCCTCCAGCGGAAGGGGGCGATGCACGGGATCGTGCCGCACCTCGTGGACCGGACCGTCAAGATGGTCGGACCCGCGGTCACGGTCGTGACGCGGGACGGCGACTGGGCGAAGCCGGTCGAGGCGATCGACCACGCGGGCCCCGGCGACGTGATCGTGATCGACGCGGGCGGGGGCGTCACCGGCATGTGGGGCGAGCTCGCGAGCCGGAGCGCACGCGGCCGCGGGATCGCGGGGGTCGTGATCGACGGGGCCGCCCGCGACCTCGACGGGGTCCTCGAGGTCGGGTTCCCGCTGTTCAGCCGGAACGTGAGCCCCGACGCGGGCGAGCCGAAGGGGCTCGGCGAGATCGGGGTCGAGGTCGTGGTCGGCGGCCAGCGCGTGCGACCCGGCGACTGGATCATCGGCGACCTCTCGGGGGTCGTGGTCGTGCCGCGCGAGCGGGCCCAGGAGATCGCGAACCGGTCGCTCGACGTCCTCGAGCACGAGAACCGGGTCCGCGAGGAGATCGAGCGCGGCTCGACGCTCGGCTCGGTGCAGAAGCTCGAGCGCTGGGAGCGGGTCGGGTAGCCTCGGGCCACCGTTGTATAGGCGCGACGCTCCGCGCCCGCGCGCGGAGGGAGCATGAGCCCGACCCTGTCGCAAGGCGCGATCCTCAGCTACCTCCTCGTCGCGGTCCTCGGCCTCTTCATCCTCCGCCGCGCGTACCGGATGGTCCAGGGGGTGCCGCTCGGCTCCGCGCGGCTCGTCGTCCTGCCCGCGGTCTACGTCCTGCTCTACGTCGGCGAGCTCGCGTCGATCTCGTTCGTCGGGGCGGCGACCGGCTCCGCGCTCGCGACCTACGCGTCGCTCGCGGTCGACGCGGCGCTGTTCGCGCTCGGCGTCGGGTTGGCCTACGGCTACACCGTCCGGCATGTCGAGCTGTACCGGGCGCCGGGCGAGACCCGCTGGAGCTACCGGCTGAACCCGCTCCTCCCGATCGTGTACGTGGTCCTGTTCTTCGTCCGGGTCGGGATCGAGACCGCGCTGCTCGGCGTCTCGCCGTTCGAGTTCCCGACCGCGGCGTCGCTCGCGGGGCTCCCGACCGTCGCGCGGGTCCTCTTCGCGACCGTGGACGCGCTCTGGGGCCTCTCGACCGGCTTCCTGGTCGGGCGCAGCGCTGCCGCGTGGCACGTCTGGCAGCTCCGGCTCCGCGCGGCGCCCCCTCCGGCCGAC
>JASHQY010000103.1 GCA_030038885.1 Thermoplasmata archaeon
CCGCGGCCACCTCTCGTGCCCGAGCGCGGCGGCCGGCGGCATCTGGTGCCGCACTCCAAATCCCCGCCCGATCCCGAACTCAGCCCCTCGCGGTTCGGCTCGCGCTGAGGCGCGAGCTGCGCAACCGCGTTTCGAGGATCCGACACGGGAAAGACGCTCCGGAATGCCATCGACACCGGGGCGGACACTCTGGAAGGTGGATGGCTCCAAGAGACCCTCTCCCGGGACTTTGCACATTTTCCGACGATCCGGAGCCCGCGAGCGCCTCGCCCGGCGCTCAACCGATGCTCCCGACTGCCGCACCGGAGACCGGGTCCGGCCACACCCTCGGAGGCTCGCCGGCTCTCGGGAGTCCGACGAGATTTTTCTTCGCCGCCGCCCCGCTCTAGGGCTCCTCGACCGGGATCACGAGCTGGACGAGGAATCCCCAGAAGTAGCGGACCTCGAACGCGAGGACCGTGAGGAACCCGAAGAGGGTCGCGAGCGTCAGCAACCACTCGTTGAACGTGACCGTGAGCGGATAGACGGCGACCAGGACATAGACGAAGATGCCGATCTGGAAGACGAACGGCAGCGCGTATCCGACATACAGGAAGACGAGGAAGACCTTGGCGCCCGCGCCGAGGTGCTTCCAGGCGCGATCCATCCGCTGGGAGGACTCGACGCCCTTTCGCGCGAACACCTCCGCGGGGGAGTCGCCCGGATTCGCCATCGCGCCGAGGGTGCCGCCGGATTATTTAGCCGCCCGCCCTCGGCACGCCGGGCGAGCCTCGGTCTCGTTCGATAGGATCGTCCACCGGAGCACGCGGTGTCCCGGCCGAGTGCACGGACGCTCCCATCGCCGGATCGCCCGGTGCCACAGCTACATCTAATCGTGTTCGGCTCGCGAGCCCCATGGACGGACCCGCCTTCCCCGGCCTCGCCTCGGGGGCCCGCCTTCCGGTCCTGGGCGTTCTCGGCGCAGTGCTGCTCGTGGTGTTCCTTGCCTCGACGGTTCCGGTGGCGGGAACCGCGTCCTACTCGGCTACGGTGACGAACTCCGGCGATCTGCTCGTCCCCCACTACGTGACCTACACGCCGCCGCAATCCGGAAGGCTCAACTTCTCCTGGCACACCGAAGGCGGAGGGCCGGTGGCCTTCACGGTGCTGGGACCGTCCGGCGCGCCCCTCTACTCCTCGACCGCGGCGATCGGCGCGGGACACCTGTTCGTGTTCCGCGCAGAGAATTATCAATTTGGATTCTCGAACGCCACAGCGGAAACGGTGCGAGTCACCGGCACTCTGAGCTTCTCCGTACCGCTGATCTGAGGTCGCCGGAGCCTCCGGGTCCGGACCGGGCGCGACCTTCGACGGCCACCTTCCTCCCGGCCGGCGGTCCGCCGAGGCCAGAAACTCGGAGCGGCCACGCTCCGGCGACGCGGGAGCGCCGGAGGGTTCGCCCGGGCCGCCGACGAGAGCACGCGGGGCCATGGGAACCGACGCACCGCGCCCGGGAGTTCAATCGTTTACACAAGACATAAGTATCTGTTTATTTCTGCTTAACACGTGCGAACTGCTCGGTCCGACCAGCCCGCGACCCGATTCCTCGGCGTCCGCCTGACGCTCGAGGAGGAGTCGCTGCTCGAACAGTTCCGTTGGAAGAGCGAACTTCCGAACCGCTCCGAGGCGGTCCGGGCGCTGGTGCGCAGGGCGGCGGAGTCCCGCCCCGCGGACGTCAGCGTCCCGGCGACGCTGCGGAACGAGCTCGAGGAGCTCGTCGAGGACGGATATGCCCGGGATCTCGACAGCGCGGTGACGCTCGTCCTGACCCTCGGGATCGGGGAGGTCGGGCGGATCCACGCGGAACGGATGGCCAGCCTGCGCGAACACGCGCGCTCGTCGGCCGGACGACGCGAGGGGCGCCGACGAGCGGATCGCGAGGGACGAGGGCTCCTCGGGCGCTAGGTCCTCACGGTGGGGTTGGGTGGCAACATGGAGGCGATCGGGAAGGCGTGGAGCGCGCGGAGCGGGTTCATCTGTCGACTGTGCCGGCAGGACGCGAAGCATAATGAGGTGCTGCACATCTCCTACTGCCCCGTCCACGGGCTGAGCTCCCCGCTCGACGCGCTGCCGTGGCGGCCGGAGATGAGAGTATCCCGCGGCTCTATACCCGGACCGGCGACCGAGGCACCACGGGTCTCGCCGGTGGTGCGCGCGTAGACAAGGACTCGCCGCGCATCCGCGCCTACGGTACGTTCGACGAGCTCGGGTCCCAGCTCGGGCTCGTCTCCGCGGATCTCCCCGACGCGCGGACCGACGTCCGCGCGACCGTGCTGCGGCTCGAGCACGAGCTCTACATCGCCCAGTCCGAGCTGGCGAGCGCCCCGGGATCGAAGCCGCCGGCGCACCGCATCGAGTCCCGCCACGTCGCGCGCCTCGAGGCGGACATCGACCGCTACGACGCGGCGCATCCTCCGCTCCGTTCGTTCGTCCTGCCGCGCGGGTCCCGCTCGGCGGCGGAGCTCCACGTGGCCCGAACGATCGCCCGGCGCGCCGAACGGGAGCTGTGGGCCCTCCACCGGGCCGAACCGCAGCGCGCCGAGCTCCTCGCGTGGGCGAACCGCCTCAGCGACCTCTTGTTCGCGCTCGCGCTCGCAGAGAACCACGCGGCCGGGGTCGCCGAGGTCGCACCGGACTACTCGACGTAGGCAGGGTCGAACGGGGAGGGTTCGTGGAGGTCGGGGTCGTCGGTAAGCCGAACGTCGGGAAGTCGACGTTCTTCAACGCGCTCACGCTCCTCGACGTGCCGATGGCGCCGTATCCGTTCACGACGACCGTCCCGAACCGGGGGATCGCGGCGATCCGCGCGCCCTGCCCCCACGTCGAGAAGCAGACGCCGTGCACTCCCGGGAACGCGAAGTGCGTCGACGGGGTCCGCTGGATCCCGGTCAACCTGGTCGACGTGCCCGGACTCGTGCCGGGCGCGCACGAAGGCAAGGGGCTCGGCCACCAGTTCCTCGACGACCTGCGCGCGGCCGACGGGTTCCTGCAGGTCGTCGATCTCTCGGGCGCGACGAACGCGGAGGGCCAGCCGGTCCCGGCGGGTTCGCACGATCCCGGCGAGGAGGTCGCGTGGCTCGAGGAGGAGCTCGTCGCGTGGGTCGCCGAGATCCTCTCGCGCGACTTCGCGCGCCACGCGCGCTCGACCGAGCTCGACGGCAAGAAGGTCGAGGACTTCCTCGCGCAGCGGCTGACCGGGCTCTCGATCTCGGCGTCCGCGATCTCGACCGCGCTGCGGGCCGTGCCGGTGGACCGTCAGCACCCCGCCCGGTGGACGACGGCCGAGCGGGTCGCGCTCGCGCGCGAGCTGTTGCGGCTCGCGAAGCCCCGGCTCGTCAGCGCCAACAAGTGCGACCGGGCGACCCCCGCGACGGCCCAGGCCCTCGCGGAGCGCCTCGCGCCGGTCCCCTGCGTCCCGACCTCAGCGGAGGCCGAGCTCACGCTCCGCCGGGCGGCGCGGGCCGGGCTCGTCGGCTACGCGCCCGGCGATGCCACGTTCACGGTCCCCGATCCCACCCGCCTCACGGCCGGCCAGCGCAAGGCGCTCGACGACCTCCGCACGATCCTCGGCCGCTGGGGCTCGACCGGGGTCCAGGGCGCTCTCGAAAGGATGGTCTACGAGCGGCTCCACCAGATCGTCGTCTACCCGGTCGAGGACGAGACCCATTGGACCGATGGGCGGGGCCGGGTCCTTCCGGACGCGCTGCTCGTGCCGGCGGGCACCCCGGCGAGCGAGGTCGCGTTCCGCGTCCACACGGACCTTGGCCAGAACTTCATCCGGGCGATCGACGGCCGCACGCACCGGGCCCTCGCCGCCGACCATCTGGTGGAGCCCAACGCGGTCCTGCGGATCGTCGCGCGCAAGTGACCCCGGGACCGGGTCAGCGCGGACCCGGGGCGGCGAGCAGCCCCGCGCCCTCGGGAGCGGGACGCACGACGAACGCGAGCCCGCCGGCGCGGGCGAGACGGCGGACGAGGTCGGTCTCCTGGCCCGGCACCGGGAGGGCGACGATCGATCCCCCCGCGCCGGCGCCGGTGAGCTTCGCGGCCTCGGCGGCCGGGGCCGCCGCCCGGATCAGCTCCTCCAATCGGGGGTGCGAGACCCCGACCTCCCGCAGGAGCTCCTGGTTGCGGGCGAGCAGGCTCGCGGTGTCCGCGCGGTCCTCCCGGGCGACCGCCCGGACCCCGGCCTCGGCCACCCGACGGAACTCCTCGAGGAGCCTCGGCCCGTCGGGCCGGGCGAGTCGGGTGCCCACCGCCCGCACGGCGTCGGCGGTCGACCGAGGGATCCCCGAGTGCGCGACGACCCAGATCCACCCCGGGTCCTCGACGCGGCGGACCTCCCAGCGGCGGGGGCCGTCCTCGACCGTCCAGAGGGGAACGCCGTCCCCTCCGTTGATCGCGAGGTAGCCGCCGCCGACCACGGCGGTCGTGTCGCCGGGGCTCCCCACGCCCTGGGCCCCGCGCTCGATCTCGAAGCTCCGGCGCGCCAGCGTCGGGCGGTCGATCCCGCCGGTCGCGGCCCCCAGCGCCGCGGTGAGGGCCGCGACGAACGCCGCCGAGGACCCGAGCCCCGCCGCCCGCGGGATCCGCGAGACGGTCTGGACGGCGAGGGGGGAACCGTCCGCCCACGCGGAGGCGAGCGCGCGCGCGAAGTACGGGTTCGACGCCGCGGCGGCGGGGTCGTGGTTCAGCGAGGCCGTCTCCGCCGGTCGCACGAAGACCTGGGTCTCGAGGTCGATCGCGAACACGAGCTCGGGTGCCCCGTGGACGACCGCGTGCTCCCCGAAGACGATGCATTTCCCCGGCGCGCGGGCCGCGAGCGGGAGCGACGCGGCCGGGATCGGCGGCCCGGGATCGCTCATCGCCCCCTCCGGACCGCGACGACCTTCTTGCCCCGGGCCCGGGGAACGATGCGCTGACGCGCGCCCCGAAAGCCGGCCGGACCGGGGACGCCGAGGATCCGGTCGAGGACGATCGCGACCGCGGCGACCTCGCTGTGGGGCTGCGGACCGACCGCGACGTTCCGGTCGGCGAGGCGGTACATCTCGGGCGGGACCTTCGCCCCTCCCACGACGAGGAGGAGGTCGCGGGCGGTCCGCAGGCGCGGCAGCGCACGGTCGAGCGGCTCGCCGTACATCGTGAGGTGCACGACCTCGCCCGCGAACTCGCGCACGACCCGCTTCCAGTCGTCGACCCCCTCGACCGAGAACGAACCGCCCCAGCGGCGGGCGAGCGCCGCGACGCGCGCCGCGAGCTCGGGGTCGGGCGGTTCGAGGAACATCCGGTCCGCGCCGAGCGCCCGCGCGGCGAGCGCGAGGTGGGTCGTGAGCCGGGGGTCGCGCCCGATCCGGTGCCCGACGCGGAGGACCGAGACCCGGGGCCGCGCGCTACGGGGTCGGCTCCGCTTGGAATCGCTCGATCCGGTGGCCACGGTACTCCAGCATGTCCGAGCGCTTGACGAGTCCCTTGAGCCGGGTCGGGGACATCCCGAGCTCCTCGGCGACGTCCGAGAAGAAGCGGCCCTCCGGCCCGACCGCGTCGTGGATCTTCTGCTCGAGCTTCGCGTACTCCTTGGGGCTCATCATCGCGATCGCGAGGATCTCGGAGACCTCGGCGAGCGGCGAGGTCGTGTTGATGTTGATCGTCGAGTAGTAGAAGTGGTAGCTCTTGTCCGGCTGCTTGCGGCCCTCCCGCGCGACCCAGCGGGTGTCGATCAGGCGCAGCTTCTCGAAGAACGCGAGCGCCTTCATCCCCTCCTTGCCGAACTCGCGCTCGACGTCCTCGCCGGTGAGCCAGTTCTCGCCGAGCCGCTGGACGAGGCGGAGCTTGATCGGCGAGTCGACCGCGCGCAGGATCGAGACCAGGTCGCTCACGTCGTTGACGACCTTGATCCGATGCATGGCCGCGGCCGTACCCATCACGCTCCCGCCCCCGCCGTGGGGGCCGCGTCCGTCAGCATCCGCCGGTACTTCCCGTAGCGGTCGCCCGGGCTGAACCGCGCCGGGTGCGGGGTCCGCGTCGCGGATCCGCACCCCGGGCACTTCGCGCCCAGGGTGTAGCGACCGCACGCGCGGCACACGCGCAGCAGCGACTCGGTCATGCGCGGGAGAACGTCCCCTCTCCGCCCGACGCCTTGATCGCCCGGAGCGCGGCGTCGGTCGCCCGCTTCAGGGTCTCCTCGGCCTGCTTGTATTGGCTCGCGACCACCCGCAGGCGGTACTTCGGCGCCCCGACGTAGTGGACCTCGACCGACGCGGGGTCGACCTGCTCGGCGGCCCGGAGCGCGGCGCGCACGTGCTCGATCCCGTCGGACGTGGGGTCGGAGACCTCGAGGGTGCCGAGGATCGTGACCTGGGGCGGAACGATGTTGTCGCGCGCGACCTTCAGGAACGCGGCGGCCCACGGCGCCTTCTCGTTCTCCTGGTGGAACCGCTTGGGCTCCGCGGACGCGACTTCGAACGCCTGGAAGAGCGAGCCGTACTTCTCCACGAGCGTCGGCCCGAAAAGGTCGGCGGCCTGGTCGGCCGGCATCTTGAGCGCCTGGGCCACCTGGTCGACCAGCCGGAGCGCCCGGCCCTCGTTCTTCCACTGCTGGGTCTTCTCCCGGCGCTGGTGGTCGTTGATCCGCTTCAGCGAGAGGTCGATCTGCGACTTCGCGGGGTCGACCCGGAGGACGCGCGCGACGATCTTCTGACCCTCGCGGATGTGGTCCCGGATGTACTTGACCCAGCCGGTCGCGACCTCCGAGAGGTGGATGAACGCCTCGCGGCCGCCGTACTCGTCGAGCGTGACGAACGCGCCGAAGTTCCGGATCGACGTGACGGTCCCGACGACGAGGTCGCCCTCTTCGGGGTATTCGGCTCGCAGGGGCATCCCGAGTCCGCGCCCTCGTTACGCACTGAGGGGACGAACCAGTTCGCCCCGAAGCTTGGCCTGACCGCCGGTCGGGGTAGCGAGGGTCGCGCCGCAGACGCCGCAGTTGACGACCGTGGCCGGGCGACTGAAGATCGTCTGCTCGGTCGAGCAATCCGGGCACTTCACGACCCAGA
This sequence comes from Thermoplasmata archaeon, assembly GCA_030038885.1. GTDB lineage: Archaea > Thermoplasmatota > Thermoplasmata > Lutacidiplasmatales > UBA184 > Lutacidiplasma. The sequence goes on from JASHQY010000103.1 coordinate 7,092, forward strand.
ACGGGGACGGACCGCGCATCGCCGCTCCCCTAGTGCTTCTCCACGAGCTCGAGCGTGGTCGCGCGCCAGCTCGCCGGCTGGACCGTGTAGGAGCACTTCTTGCACCGGAACCGGAGGTTCACCCGCCGGACCGGTTTCGCCCGCCCCTCGGGCTTCGGGCGCGGAAACCCTCCGTAGCCCCGGGTCGCGCGCCGGAACCGCCGCTGGCCCCACTTCATCTCGGAAGCGGTCCGCTTCTTGACCTTCTCCACTTCGTGCGCGGTGTGCACCTTGCACTTCGGGCAGTACGTGGACACGACCTTTGGATAGTGCATCGCGCCGTGCGAGGCCCGTCGTGTATAAGACCTTGCGGACGACCGCCGTTCGCCGGCTCTCGAGGGGCCGCGGCCGACCGATGGGGCCGGCGGACCCACGACCCGAATCGCACCCCGGCCCGGCCGCGCCCGGGGGTCCCGCGGGCGCTATGGCGGCGAGGGGGAATGCGGGGCGATGGCGGACGCGCGATTGCGGTTCCGGCTCGCGGAGGCGTCGGACCTCGCGACGGTCCTCGACACCCTGACCGAGTCGGCCCGATGGGTCGTCTCGCGCGGGTTCCCGAATCCCTGGCCGATCCCGTTCCCCGGCGACCAGGTCCGGCCGTCGATGGAGCAGCGTGCGCTGTTCCTGGTCGAGGGCCCGACGGGAACGCCGATCGGGACCGTGACCCTGCAATGGGAGGACCCCCGGTTCTGGGGGCCGCGCCCGCCCGACGCAGGGTACCTGCATCGGCTCGCCGTCCGACGCGCGTTCGCGGGAGAGGATGTCGGGACGAAGATCCTCGCCTGGGCCGCCGCGACCGTGCGGGAGCACCACCGGACGTACCTGCGCCTCGATTGCCTCCGGTCCGCCGAGGGTCTGCATCGGTTCTACGCGGCGCACGGGTTCCTCCCGGTGGGCGAGGTCACGGTCGAGGGCTTCGAATGCACGCTGTTCGAGCGTCCCGTCGACCGCCCGTGAGGCGAGTGGCCGGGGCGGGACGCGAGCCTCCCGGTCGACCATCTTTCGAGGAGGGCGACCCGAAGGCTTATCTATCGAGGCTTGCTCGGCGGCCGCGCTCCACGAGGAGAAAATGGTCGACCGACCGTCCTTGGAAGTGGTGACCGAAGCGCTCGGGAAGGCGCCCGAGCGCGGCTTCTCCGAGTCGGTCGAACTGTCGGTGAACCTCAAGGACCTCGACCTCTCCGTGCCGAAGAACCGGCTGGAGGACGAGGTCCAGCTGCCGAACGGCCGCGGGAAGACCGTGAAGGTCGCGGTCTTCGGGTCGCCCGAGCTCTGCCAGAAGGTCCGGGGCGTCGCCGACCTCGTCGTCCCCGCCAACGAGCTCGACGAGTTCGCGAAGGACAAGAAGGCGACGAAGCGGGCCGTGACCGACATCGACTTCTTCCTCGCCGAAGCGCCGCTGATGCCGACGATCGGCAAGCGGCTCGGCGTGATCCTCGGGCCGCGCGGCAAGATGCCGCGGCCGGTCCCGCCGGGCAGCGACCCGACGAACCTCGTGAACGCGCTCAAGCGCTCGATCCGGATCCGATCGAAGGGCAACCGCACGTTCCACGCCCCGATCGGGACGCGCGGGATGCCGCCCGAGCAGCTCGCGCAGAACGCCGACGCGGTGCTCAACCGGATCCTCGGGAAGCTCGAGCGCGGGCGGACGAACGTCGAGTCGGTCTACGTCAAGACGACCATGGGCCCCGCGGTCCGGTTGTGGTGAGGAGCGCACGATGCCGGGTCGGGGATCGGTGCCCACGGAACGCGTCGCGTCCGTCGAGCGCCTCGAAGGCGTCCTCCTGTCGCGGCCGATGACCGCGATCGTCGGGGTCCGGGGCGTCCCGGCCGCCGCGCTCCAGTCGATGCGCCGCGAGCTCCGGAAGCGCGGCCACCCGATCCAGGTCGCGACCAACACGTCGATCCGCCACGCGCTCCAGGCAGCGAGCGCGAAGCGGCCCTCGCTCGCGCCGCTGCTCGACGCGGTCGAGGACCAGACCGCCGTGCTCGCGGCGGAGGGCAACCCGTTCTCGCTCTTCCAGGAGCTCGCCCGGACCCGATCGCCGACGCCCGCGCGCGGTGGCGAGGTCGCTCCGAACGACATCGTGGTGCCGGGAGGCCCGACGAGCTTCAAGCCGGGGCCGATCGTCGGGGAGCTCCAGCACGCCGGCTTCCCGGCGGCGATCGAAAAGGGGAAGGTCGTCCTGAAGAAGGAGACGACGATCGTCCGGGCCGGCGGCACGATCTCGCGCGAGGTCGCAGGACTCCTGACCCGACTCGAGATCTTCCCGCTCGAGGTCGGGCTCAACCTGCGCGGCGTCGTGGACGGCGAGACGTTCTATCCCCCGTCCGTGCTCGACGTCGACCTGGACGCGCGCGGGGCGGACGTGACCCGTGCGGCCCACGCGGCGCTCGCGCTCGCCCTCGAGATCGGCTACGCGACGCCCGCGACGATCCCGCTCCTCCTCACGAAGGCCCACCGGCGGGCGATCGGCCTCGCGCTCGCGACCGGCTATCCGACCAAGGAGACGATCGAGCCGCTGTTCGCGAAGGCGATGCGCGAGGCGGCGGCGGTCGGCAAACTGCAAGGCAACTGAGGGTCCCCCCGAAGTCCACGGAGTGAGAACAATGGAGTACGTCTATGGTGCGCTGCTGCTCAACGCGGCCGGAAAGCCGATCGACGAAAAGTCCCTCGCGGGGGTCCTGACCGCCGCCGGCCTCGCGCCGGACGCCGCGCGGGTCAAGGCGCTCATCGCGTCGATCGAGGGCGTCAACCTCGCCGAGGTCCTCGCGAAGGCCGAAACGTTCGCCGCGCCCGCGGCGGCCGCGCCGGCCGAGAAGAAGGACGCCAAGGCCGAGAAGAAGGAAGAGGAGAAGAAGGAAGAGAAGGGCGTCTCCGAGGAGGAGGCCGCCGAGGGCCTCTCCGCGCTCTTCGGGTGACGTTCGGTCGCGCGCCCGGCCGCACCGCTTAAGAAGCGGGGTCGGGTGGCTCGGTCGGGAGGCCCCGCTACCGCCCTCGGTCGAGCCATGCCGGCGCGGGATCACTGCGGGGTCGTCGGCGTTTCGCTCCAGGGAAAGGGCGCCGCCCCGTACCTCTTCCGCGGGCTCCGGGCGCTGCAGCACCGCGGGCAGGAGTCGAGCGGCATCGCGACCACGAGCCACGGGACGCTGCACCACCGCAAGGGGCTCGGGCTCGTCCACGAGATCTTCTCCCAGGAGATGCTGGACGCGCTCCGGGGATCGACCGGGATCGGCCACGTCCGCTACCCGACGACCGGCTCGACCGACCTCGAGAACGCGCAGCCGATCGTCTTCAAGCTCCGGGACGAGGACGCGGCTCTCGCGGCGAACGGCGACCTCGTCAACTACGAGCGGATCCGCCGCCGGATCCAGACGCAGGGCGTCGAGCTCCTCGGCAACGCCGACACCGAGACGATCGCCCAGGCGATCGCGCTCGAGTTCAACCACACGCGGGACCTCGATTCCGCGATCCGCCGGGCGTGCCCCGAATTGGTCGGCGGCTACGCGGTCGTCCTGATCGCCGGGAACCGGATCTACGCGTTCCGCGACCCGCTGGGCATCCGCCCGCTGGTCTACGGGACGGTCGACGGCGGGGTCGCGGTCGCGAGCGAGTCGGTCGCGCTCGAGCTGATGGGCGGCAAGCTGATCCGGGACGTGCTGCCCGGCGAGGTGATCGTCCTCGAGCGGGGCCAGCTCGCCCGGACGTCGCGGATCCCGAGCTCGGGCGAGCGGGCGCACTGCATGTTCGAATGGGTCTACTTCTCGCGTCCGGACTCGATCGCGGAGGGCGTCCCGATCTACGACGTGCGCCACCGGATCGGGCTGCGCCTCGCCCAGGAGAGCCCGGTCGAGGCGGACCTGGTCGTCCCGGTCCCCGACTCCGCCCGGCCGCAGGCGCTCGGGTTCGCGGAGGGCTCGCGGATCCCCTACGCGGAGGCCCTGATCAAGAACCGGTTCGTCGAGCGGACGTTCATCCTTCCCGACCAGAAGCGGCGGGAGTCCGAGGTCCGCGTGAAGCTCCACCCGGTCCCGGGGCTGCTCAAGGGCAAGCGGGTCGTGCTGCTCGACGACTCGATCGTCCGCGGGACGACCCTCCGCGAGATCGTCCAGATGGTCCGCGGGGCCGGCGCGACGAAGGTCGACGTCCGCATCGGGTGCCCGCCGATCCGCGCGCCGTGCTACTTCGGCGTCGACATGAAGGACCGGCAGCAATTGGTCGCCACCGGCCGCACCGAGGCGGAGGTCGCGCAGGCGGTCGGGGCCGACAGCGTGCACTACCTCTCGATGCCCGGTCTCGTGCAGGCGATCACGCTGCCGGCGGAGAACCTCTGCCTCGGGTGCCTCACCGGGAAGTACCCGGTCGACGTCCCCGAGGAGCACCACCGCTTCCAGCGCTCGCTCGAGGAGTTCTAGGGGTGTGGCGGCGGTCGTCGTCGAGCACGGCGTCGAGTACTACCTGATCGGCGTCGGCCCGGGCGGACCCCGGGCGTTCTCGCTCGGCGTCGAGCGCGCGCTCGCGGTCGACCAGGACCCGGCGCTCGACCCGCTCCCGGGCTCGCTGGTCGAGGAGCTCCGGACGCTGCCCTCGACGACCGCGCTGGCCGCCGGGTCCCCCGCGCTCGCGCGGGCGCTCGCGGGGCGGCTGCGCCGCA
>JASHQY010000013.1 GCA_030038885.1 Thermoplasmata archaeon
ACGCGCTGGGAGACGAGCCCCGCGCACTGGACCGGCAGGCCGATGCGCGCGTGCTCCTCGAGCACGAGGACGTCGTGCCCGCGCTGGGCGAGCCGGTACGCGGCGGTGGTGCCGGCCGGGCCGCCGCCGACCACGAGGACCTCGGCTTCCTCCACGGACCGTCGAGGCGAGGCCGGGCCAAAAGGGGGAGGGCCGCGCGAGCCGTCTCGGCGAAGACTGATATCGTCTGGGCCATCGTCCACACGCGATGAGCCCGCGCGTCGTGTTCTTCGACTTCGGGGGGACGCTCGTGCGCACGTGGGTCTCGGAGGGCCACGACGCCGCGGAGATGTGGCGGACGGTCGCCGGCCGCTTCGGGATCGATCTCGACCTCGAGCGTACCCGGTCGGTCATCGCGGAGACGACGCACGAGCTGCGCGACCAGTTCTACCGGAGCGTCGGGCATACGGCTGAGTTCTGGCCGGTCTACGATGAGCGGGTCATGGAGCGGCTCGGTCTGCCGCGGCCCCACCAAGAGCTCCAGCACGCGGTCGATCGGTACATCCACGACGCGGCGCGGGGCGAGCTGTTCCCCGAGACGATCGAGGTCCTCGAGGCGCTGACCCGCCGCGGGGTGACGCTCGGGGTGATCTCGGGCCACAACGACGCGCTCCCGGAGTTCCTCGAGTTCCACGGGCTGCGCCGATACTTCGAGACCGTCACGTTCACCCAGGAGGCCGGCGCCGAGAAGCCGGACCGACGGGTCTTCGACCTCGCGCTCACGCGGGCGCAGTGCGACCCTTCGCACGCGATCTACGTCGGCGACTCCTGGAAGGCCGACTACGTCGGCGCGCGCGGCGTCGGCCTCCGGCCGATCTGGCTGAACCGGCGCGGGCTCGCGGCTCCCGAGCCGTGCGAGCAGATCGCCGACCTCCGGGGCGTGCTGCCGCTGGTGCCGACGGGCTGGGGAACGTCCGGGACCGAACGGCGGGCGCGCGCCTAGTCGGTGCGCCACGGGGTCGGGACGAGGTCGGTCCGCTGGCGCGGCAGGACCGCCGAGTCCTCGACCGCAGCGGTCACGCCCGCCCGGAACGCCATCCGGCCGGTCCACGCGATCATCGCGCCGTTGTCGACGCACATCGCGCGCGGAGGCGCGAACATCGTGCCGCCCCGCGCCTCGACCATCGTGCGGACCATCCCCCGGAGGCGCTCGTTGCACGCGACCCCGCCGCCGAGCACGACGTGGTCGCGCTGCCGGTGGGCGAGCGCGCGCTCGGTGATCTCGGTCAGCATCGCGTAGGCGGTCGTCTCGACCGAGTACGCGACGTCCGGCCGGGCGACCCCGGTGCGGTGGAGCTGCAGGGCGGCCGTCAGCATGCCCGAGAACGCGACGTCCATCCCGTGGACGGAGTAGGGGAGCTCGTGGAGCTCGGTGCCCTGCTTGGCCTCCGCTTCCAGGGCCGGTCCGCCCGGGAACTTCCCGCCGAGGCCGATCCACAGCTTGTCGAGGAAGTTCCCGATCCCGATGTCGAGCGTCTCGCCGAGCACCCGGTACCGGCCCCGGCCGTACGCGATCACCTGCGTGTTGCCCCCGCTCGCATAGAGGAGGAGCGGGTCCTCGAGCCCGCTCAGGACGCGCGCGATCTCGACGTGCGCGACGCAGTGGTTCACCGGCACGAGCGGCTTCTCCCACACCAGCGAGAGCATCCGCGCGACCGTCGCGCCGGCGCGCAGGCACGGGCCGAGCCCCGGACCCTGCGCGAAGGCGACCGCATCGATCCCCGACGGGTCGACGTGGGCCGCGTCCATCGCCTGACGGACGAGGCCGGGCAGCAGCTCGACGTGGTGGTTCGCCGCCTCCCGGGGGTGGATCCCGCCGGCCGGCGGCCGGTACATGTCCGACGCGATCCCGAGCACCTCCGCCCGGTCGGAGACGATCCCGACCGACGCGGTGTGGGCGGTCGATTCGATCCCCAGGACGACCATCGCGGCGCGCAGGTTGCGCGGCTATAAACGGTCCGGGAGCGGGCGCCGGGTCAGTCCTCGGTCGACTCGACCCGGAAGCCGACCCGCTTGCCGCGCACGGTCTCCTGGATCCGGTCGGCGAGCTCGAGGGTCTCCTGGACGGACGCGGGGCGACCCCAATCGTACATGAAGTCGTAGCCCTCGGTCTCGGGGCGGAACCCGATGTCCTCGAGGAGCTCGGCGACCTCGGAGTAGGGAGCGCCCTCGCTGTCGAGCTGGAGCAAGAGGTACGTCTTGGTCACGACCGCCACCGGGGCCTCGTCCGCCGGACTCCAGCGGCCGTCGCCTCTTAAGGCTCTCCGTGGAGGCCCGCCGGAGGGCTCACTCCGGTCGGGCGTCGGGGGATCCCGGCGCCTCCGCGTCCTCGGCGGCGATCGGCGCGGCCGCGTGGGCGGTCACGCGCGCCGCGACCCCCCGCGCGAGGCGGGGCATCTCGTGCGGGGCGAGGACGAGCCGCCCGATCGCGAGCAGCGCGTCGTCGCGGTCGACCAGGAGCGCGGTCTGGTCCGGCACGAGCGTGGGGTCGGCCCCGGTCACGAACCGGGCGAAGAGGCTGCGCCCCCGGGCGACGAACGGCGCGGCGTCGTCGCTCACGACGACCCGGGAGCGTCCCTCGCCCAGCACCGGGACGAGCTGGCCGCCGCCGAAGAACGTCGGGCGCGCGATCCCGTCGGTGCCGACCACAAACCACGGCCGGCCGTCCCCGAGGAGCGTGCGCAGGCGCCCGGTGCGGCGGGAGCGCTCGCCGCGCAGCCGTCCCGCGAGCTCGTCCGCGACGATCGGGCCGTACTCGAGCGCGAGGAGGGCGCGCACCTGGAGCTCGGTCCACTCGGCCGACCAGTCGCGGTCGAGATCGGCGTCGAGCCCCTCGAGCGCCCGCAGCTCGGTGTCCACCGCCGCCGGGGGCCGGTGGCGCGCGCGGTCCGCGAACTCCTCGATCCCGAGGTACGGGCCCACCGGGTAGAGGTCGATGAGCTCGAGCGGGACCGACCCGAGCGGCGTCTCGCAGCTCCACGCGATCGGGCGGCCCTCCCGGTCGCGGACGGGGATCCGGCGCAGGTAATCCGGCCGCAGGGGCACTCGGGAGATCCGCCGGGGCAGCGGACGGTCCCGGACGTACTCCTCGATCCGGCGGCGGAACCGCACGACCGCCGGCCGCACGCGGCTCGCGTCCGAGATCTCGCGGAACGCCCGCCGCGACGCGGGCTCGGTCGGGAGGAACACGTCCGGCCAGCGCTTCGCCTCCTCGAGCCCGGCCCGCAAGGCCGGATGGCCCGTGGCCCGCCGCTCGGCGAGCTCCCAGATCGTGCCGTCGTGGATCGCCTGGCGGACGCGGCCGATCTCCTCCATCGACGTGAGGAGGTTGTGGACCGCGATCCGCCGCTCCCGCTCGGCGGCGGGGCGACGCGCGACCTCGGGGAGCGGCACCTCCGCGCACAGCGCGCAGCGGCAGACCTCCTCCCGCAGGTCGTCGATCGCGACCGTGCCGTCCGGGAACAGGAGGCAGCCGCGCCGCGCGAACTTGTGGTACGCCGACGAGTCGATCAGGTCGACCCCCCAGAGCGCCGCGAACGCGAACGTCATCGGATGCCCGGTGCCGAAGAGGTGCACGGGAGCACCGGGGGTGAGCCCGGGCCGTGCGGCGGCGAGCGCCCGGGCCAGCTCGGGGAACCGGTACTGCTCGAGGAGGGGCACCACCCCGCCGACCGCGAGCACGTCGGCGAGCTCCGACGCCCGTGCGGCCGAACGGGCGCGCAGGTCGGCGTGCAGGCCCCCCTGGACCGGCACCGCGAGCAGTCCCGGACGCGCCGCCCGGGCGGCGGCCGCCCGCGCGAGCGTCTCGTCGAGCGCGGCGGCGGCGACGTCGTGCTCGGCCTCGGGCTCGGTGAAGCGGTCGAGGACGGTCGCGATGTCGGAACCGATCGTGTTCTGGAAGGCGAGGATCTCCTCGGGTCCCACCTCGACCGAGCCGTACGCGTGCTGCTGGAACGCCCCGGAGTCGGTCATGACCGGGCCGTCGAAGCCGAGCAGCCCGTGGATGCCGCTCCGTTCGGCCTCGGCGCGCAGCGGCGGCGTCCTCCATGTGATGTAGGCCGACGAGATGATCGCGCGCACGCCGAGGCGCACGCGCATCTCCGCCGGCGAAACCGGCTGGCGGGCCGGATCCGGATGGACGACCGGCAGGAGCGCCGGCGTCTCGACGATGCCGTGCGGCGTCTCGAACCGAGCGCGACGGGCGAGCCCGTCGCGCTCGAGCACCTCGAACCCGCCCATCGGTGGCCCCACTCCCGAGGCGGGTTAATGATTCCGCGGCGGCGGCGTCGCGCGTCCTTCGAACGAGCCGCGGATTCGCTCGAGCAGTTCGACCAGCATCGGGAACGTCAGCTTCCCGGTGTTCGTGTTCTGGGGGCTCGGGTGGTAGGACGCCCAGAGCATCGGCCGGCCCGGTCCGAGCGGCGCGCACGCGCCGTGCGCGAACGGGACCTCCGGACGCGCCGCCCCGTAGACCGGGGGGACCGCGTCCCGGACCGCATCCCACGCGAATCCGCCGAGCGCGAGGATCGCCCGGGTCTCGGGAAGGCATCGCAGCTCCCGCGCGAGGTACGGGGCGCAGCGGTCCCGCTCGGACGGCGTCGGCCGGTTGTCGGGCGGCGCGCACCGGACGGCCGCGGTCACGTAGAGGTCCCGGTACTCGAGCCCGTCCCCCCGGCGGACCGACGTCGGCTGGTTGGCGAATCCGGCGGCGTGGAACGCCCGCACGAGGAACGCCGCCGAGCGGTCGCCGGTGAACACGCGTCCGGTGCGGTTCGAGCCGTGGGCCGCCGGGGCGAGGCCCACCGCGACCATCCGGGCGTGGGGGTCGCCGAACCCCGGCACCGGTCGGCCCCAGTACGGCTCCCCACGGAACTCCTGCTTCCTCTCCCGGGCGACGCGTTCCCGATACGCGACCAACCGGGGGCACTGACGGCAGCCGATCACGTCCGAGCGGATCCGGGCCAGCGAGTCGGCCACGGGAGCGGGAGGCCGCGCCCCGCTTGGCTCCTTCGGAGGAGTCCCTCCGGGTGGTCACCGCTCGTGACCTATCCGTAAAGAGGAGGGTCCCCGTGCCCGGGTCGTGGCCGAGATGCGCATCCCCCGGAACAGCTCCGTTCGCCTCGGGACCGTCGACGGAGACCTGCGCGCCGAGGCGAACGTCCGGATCACGGCGGACGGGGCGATCCGGGTCTCGGGCAACGTCCGGTTCGACGGAGACGCCGAGGTCACGGGCGACCTCGAATGCGGTCGCTTCCGCTCGAGCGACGGAACGGTCGCGATCTCGGGCGCCCTCACCGCGCGCGAGGATGTCGCGGCCCAGGACGGGGCGCTCGAGGTCGGCGGCGCGCTCCGGGCCCGGAGGGTCGACGTCGACCGGCGGCTGCGGGTCGGCGGGCCCGCGGCCGCGGAGAAGTTCGACGTGGGCGGGATCCTCGAGGCGGCGCAGACGATGACCGCCCGCACGGTCTCGGTCGGAGGGCGGTTCACGCTCGCCGGTCGCCTCGAAGCGGAGCGGGTCGAGGCCGGCGGGGCGGTGCAGCTCGGCGAGGTGTCGATCGACACGCTCGAGGTCGGCGGCTCGGTCCGTCTCGGGGGGGGCGAAGTGCGCCGATCGGTCGAGGTCGGCGGGCGGTTTCACGCGTCCCAGCCGCTCAAGTTCGGGTCGATCGAGGTCGGGGGACTCGCCGAGTTCGACGAATCGGCCGCCGGGGGCTCGATCGAGGTGGGCGGCCTGCTCTCGGCGAGCAAGGACCTCTCGTTCGACGCCCTCGAGATCGGGGGCGTGGGCCGGATCGGAGGGACGGCGACGGGGCAGCGCGCCGAGGTCGGCGGCAAGCTCGAGGTGCACGGGTCGCTCACGCTCGCCGGGTCGCTCGAGGTCGGCGGCGCGATCTCCGTGCACGAGGCGCTCTCGGGCGAGCGGCTCGAGATCGGCGGCTCGCTCGAGGCCCGCCGCGCGACGTTCACGGGTCCCGCGGAGATCGGCGGGGCCGTGACGACGCAGGAAGGGCTGAAGGCGGCCCGGATCCAGCTCTCCCGCAAGTCCAAGGCCCGGGGACCGCTCGTGGGCGACACGATCGAGCTCGAGCGCGCCGCGCGGGCCGAGGACCTCTACGGCGGGCGGATCGAGCTCGAGGAGCAGGCCGGGGCCCGCCGGATCTTCGGGGCGAGCGTGCGGCTCGCCGACGGGGCCTCGGCGGACGAGATCGAGTACACCCAAGCGGCCGAGATCGACCCCCGGGCCCGCGTCCGGACGCCACCGCGCAAGGTCGACACGCTCCCGCCGTTCCCGCTGTGACCGGGGGAGCGGAGATGCTCGACGAACGGGACGGGGCGCGCGCGGGGCCCCGCCGCCGGGAGGCGACCGACCTCTACGCCACGGTCCTCGAGGTCGTGAAGCGCTACCACGGGGCGGCCCGCATCACGCGCGTCTCCTACGGCGCCGGCATGCCGGTCGACCGCCTGCGGAACTTCGTCGAGCGGCTCGTCGCACTCGGCCTTCTCAAGAGCGAGGAGCTCGACGGCCGGCCCGCCTTCGACATCACGCCGCGCGGCCAGGAGTTCCTCTCGACCTACTGGAAGATGCGGGGGTACATCGAGGTGCTCGAGGCGAACCCCGAGGACCGGGTCTCCCGGCGCCGCGCGTAGCGGCCGTCACCCGTAGCGCGGAACGCGGGGGTCGACCGTCCGCGACCACGCGTCGATCCCGCCGCTCAGGTTCGCGACGTGCGGGAATCCCTTCGACTCGAGGAACCCCGCGATCATCGCGGAGCGGCCCCCGGCGTGGCAGTAGACGATGATCTCGCGCTCCTTCGGGAGCTCGGCGAGCCGCCCCGGCACCTGCCGCATCGGGATGTGGACCGACGGCTCGATCACGGCCATCTCCCGCTCGTCGGGTTCCCGGACGTCGAGCAGCAGCACGCCGGGGTCCCCCCGCTTCAATCGCTCCGAGACCTCCCGCGCGCTGAGCTCCTCGACCATCGTGCCGAGCGACGCGGGGGCGGGCTTAGCCCTTTCCGGGGGGAACGGCCCGGGGACTTCCCGGGATCCGTTCCCGCCCCGCGCGCCGAGGAGACTATAACCCGGTCCGACGTGACGCGGTGCGATGAAGGTCAAGGACCCGGTCTGCGGAATGGTCATCGACTCGGCGCGCGCGGCCGCCCACGGAACGTACGGGACCGAGACCGTGTACTTCTGCTCGGTCGCGTGCCAGCAGACGTTCGAGCGGACGCGGCCTCCCTCCCCCGCTCGCTGAGCGGGGCCGCCGCGTCGCACGCGACCGCCCCGGCCGCCGCCCGAGGCTCTCGATGGCAACCGACCCCGTCTGCGGGATGTGGGTCGAGGAGCGGGACGCGTCGCTCCGGCTCGTCCGCGACAACCGCACCTACTACTTCTGCTCGGAGACCTGCCTCCACCAGTTCGCGGAGCCGGAGCGCGAGCTCCGCCGGCTCGTCCGGCGCTGCGCGCTCGCGTGGCCGCTCGCGATCGCGGTGGTCGTGCTCCTCTACGGCGTCGCGACCCCGACGGCGGTCGTCGCCGCCGCGGTCCTCGCGACCGTGGTCCAGGGCTACGCGGGCGCCCCGTTCTATCGGGGGACCCGCGACGCGATCCGGGACCGCTCGTGGAACATGGACGTCCTGATCGCGGTCGGAACGACCGCGGCGTACGCCTACAGCGTCGCGGCGCTCCTCCTGCCGGCGCGATTGCCGCACGCGTACTACTTCGACGCCTCGTCGCTGATCCTCGCGCTGATCCTCACCGGGAACTACCTCGAGCACCGGGCGCGCAGCCGCGCCGGCTCCGCGCTGCGCCGGCTGGAGGAGCTCCTCCCCGACGTCGCGGCCGTCGTGCGGGACGGCCGCGAAGTCGCGGTGCCGGCGAACGAGATCGCGGTCGACGACCGGATCCGCGTCCGCCCGGGCGCGCGGTTCCCCGCGGACGCGACGATCCTCGACGGGCGCACCAGCGTCGACGAGTCGCTCCTCACGGGCGAGCCTCTCCCCCAGGCTCGCGGACCCGGTGACCGCGTGCTCGCGGGGTCCGTCAACGGCGAGGGACTCATCGAGGCGCGGGCGACCGGCGTGGGGTCCGACACGTTCGTCGCCGAGGTCGGCCGGCTCCTGACGGATGCCGAGCTCTCCCGCGTCCCGCTCCGGCGGACCGCGGACCGCATCGCGGCGGTCTTCGTCCCGCTCGTGCTCCTGCTCGCGGTCGCGGGGGCGGGGGCGTGGCTCCTGGTCGCCGGCGCCGGCCTCACGGTCGCGGTGCTGGTGTTCGTCACGGCCGTGATCACCGCGTGCCCGTGCGCGTTCGGGATCGCGACGCCCGCCGCGATCCTCGTCGGCACCGGTCGAGCCGCCGAAGCGGGGGTCGTGTTCCGCGGCGACGACGCGCTCGAGCGGGCCGCCCGGGTCGACCTCGTGGTGACCGACAAGACCGGTACCCTCACGCGCGGCGCGCCGTCGCTGGGGGAAGCGATCCCGGCGGAGGGAGGCTCGGTCGAGCACCTCCTCCGGGTCGCCGCCGCGGTGGAGGTCGGCTCGTCCCACCCCTACGCACGGGCGGTGCTCGACGCGGCGCGGGCGCGAGGGATCGTCCCCGCCCCCGCCCGGGAGGTGGTGGTCGAACCCGGCCGGGGAGTTCGGGGAGAGGTCGACGGGAAGGCGGTGGAGGTGGTCCGTCCGGAATCGGAGCCCGCCTCGGACGGCTCCCCGGAGCCCTGGCGCGCGATCGTCCAACGCCTTGCGGGGAGCGGGCGGTCGCTCGCGATCGTCCGGGAGGGCGGGGCCGTGATCGGCGCGCTGTCGTTCGAGGACGATCTCGCGGACGGAGTGCCCGAGGCGCTCCGCGCGCTCGCCGCGGACGGGATCCGGGTCGTGATGGCCACGGGCGACCGGCCCGAGGCGGCCCGGGCCCTCGCGGAGTCCCTCGGCCTCGAGGAGGTGCACGCCGGTCGGACGCCCGCTCAGAAGCTCGAGCTCCTTCGGAAGCTCCAGTCCGAGGGCCACGTGGTCGCGTTCGTCGGGGACGGGGTCAACGATGCCCCCGCGCTCGCGGCCGCGGACCTCGGGATCGCGATCGGCGCGGGGACCGCGGTCGCCCGCGACGCCGGTCAGGTCGTCCTCGTCCGCTCGGACTTCCGCGGAGTGGCGCTCGCGCTGCGGATCGCCCGTCGGACGGTCGCGAAAGTGCGGGGCAACCTCGCGTGGGCGATCGGCTACAACCTCGTGCTGTTGCCGATCGCGCTCGGGGCGCTCGTGCCGGCGTTCGGGCTCTCGGTCTACGACGCGCTCCCGATCGTGGGGGCCGCGGCGATGGCGATCTCGTCGACCACGGTCGTCACGAACTCGCTCTCGCTGCGGCGGGTGGCGCTCGCCGCGCCGGCCCGTGGGCGGGACTTCCGTGCGACGGTCGCTCAGTGAGCCCGATAGCTTTTAGCCAAGTCCGTTCCCCCTTGGGCATCAACCGCCATGGCGCCGAGCATCGAGACCATCGGGCTCACGAAGCGGTTCGGCCCGTTCACGGCGCTCGACAACCTGAACCTGAAGCTCGAGGGTTCGAAGTGCGTCGGCTTCCTTGGGCCGAACGGCGCCGGCAAGACGACGACCCTCAAGCTGCTCACGGACATGATCTTCCCGACCTCGGGCGACGCGCGGGTCAACGGCGTCTCGGTCCGCGAACGCCGCAAGGAGGCGCTCGCCGACACGGGCGTGCTGATCGAGACCCCGGAGATCTATCCCTCGCTCACGCCCACCGAGGCGCTCGAGATGGTCGCCGACCTGCGCGGCGTCCCCGCCGCGGAGCGCCAGGACCGGATCCGCACGGTGCTCGGCGAGGTCAAGATGACCGACTGGGCCGACCAGCGGGTCGGCCGGATGTCGAAGGGGATGAAGCAGCGCATCAACATCGCGGCCGCGCTCGTCCACGACCCGTCGGTGCTGATGCTCGACGAACCGTCGACCGGACTCGACCCGCGGGGGATGGCCGAGGTCCGGACGATCGTGCGGGACCTCAAGCAGAGCCGTCGGCTGATCTTCCTCAGCAGCCACATCCTGAGCGAGGTCGTCGACGTCTGTGACGAGGTCGCGCTGATCGATCGGGGGAAGCTCCTGTTCTACGACACGCTCGAGAACGTGACCGCGCGCTTCTCGGGCGGGTTCACGTCGGTCGACGTCGCGTTCGCGCGGCCGCTCGCCCCCGAGGACGTCGCGCAGAAGATCGGCACGCTGCCGGGCGTCGCCGGGGTTCAGACCCTCGACCCCAAGCGGGTCCGGGTCCGCTTGAACGGCGGCGTCGAGGCCCAGGAGCGGCTGCTCGAGGCGCTGGCCGGACTCCACCTGGGCGCGATCAGCATCGCGGATTCCGGCAGCGCGCTCGAGGAGATCTACCTGAGCCAGATCTCGCGGGGGGACTAGGGCGATGGCGGCCGAGGTGGGCGCCGCCCGATCGGTGGCCCGAAAGGTGCCGGAGTCCTTCGAGCAGGTCACCAAGCTCGCGCGCTATCAGCTGCGGGAGTACGTCCGGTCGCGGCGCTTCGTCGCGCTCCTGGTCATCGTGATCGCGATCGGGGCGATCCTCACCGTCGTGCTCGCGCACTTCCGCGGGCTGCTGGTCTCGGACACCGCGGCGTTCTACGGGTCGTTCTGGGGCGGGGCGGTCGACCTCATCATCATCCTCTCGGCGGTGTTCTTCGGGGGCGATGCGATCGCGGGCGAGTTCCAGAACAAGACCGGCTACTTCCTCATGGGCCTGCCGATCCGCCGGGGGGCCGTCTACGCCGGGAAGTTCCTCGCGGCGTTCCTCGCGTCGGTCGCGATCCTGCTGATCTACCTCGCGATCCTCCTCCTGAACGGGATCTACTACTTCCACGCGAACGCGTTTCCCTGGCAGCTCGGGGTCGCCCTGGTCCTCGCGCTCGTCTACCTCGCCGCGGTGATGGGGGCGACGTTCTTCTTCAGCTCGCTGTTCAAGATCAGCGCGTACGGGTTCGTCCTCACGGCGATCCTCTTCCTCTTCGGGTTCAGCCTGCTCGCGGACGTCGCGACCGACCTCGTGAAGATCGAACCGTGGATGATCATCTCGTACGCGGAGTCGACGATCGGCAGCGTGTTCGCCACGAACCCGAACTGGGGGTTCACCGGGGTCCAGACGGTCGCGCCGATCGTGGGCGCCTCGTGGTCCGCCGGGATCGGCGAGGGGATCGTGATCATGATCGGCTACTTCCTCATCAGCGCCCTCGGCGGGCTCTGGCTCTTCGAGCGTGAGGAGTTCAGCTAGGCGCCCCCGCCCGACGCGGCGTCACGCGCGGTTGGCCCCGCGCTCGAGCCGCGGCGCGACGTAGTGCGCGAGCAGCACCATCGCCGGGAGCGCGGGCACGACGAGCAGGGCCCACGTGACGAGCGGGTCCAGCGCGAGGGCGAGCACGATCCCCCCGACCGCCGGCGCGAGGAGCTGCCCGACGCCCGTGATCGCGAAGAACGCCCCGTTGTACGAGCCGATCTCGGACGCGGGGGCGAGGTTCGACGGAAGGGTCGTCGTCGGGATCGAGACGAGGTTCTCGCCGAGCGTCAGCACGACCACGACCCCGAAGAATCCGGCGATCACCGCGACCCCGACGAGCCCGAAGACGCCGAAGAGGAGGAACCCGACGACGTAGAGCACGGTGCCGAGGACGAAGACCGACGTGTGCCGGTGCCCCGCGGCGGCCCGGGTCATCGGCGCCTGGGCGACGACGACCAGGAGGCCGTTGATCGCGAGGCCGGCGCCGAGCCACGCGTACGGGACCCCGAGGACCGTGTTGACGTAGAGCGGGAACGTCGTCCCCCACTGCGCGTCCGTGAGCGTCGCGAGCGCGACCGCCGCGCACAGCACGAGGAACACCCGGTCCCGCGCCAGCACCCGAAGGCTCTCGGCGGCGCTCGGCCCCGGCGGGCGCGGCGCGGCCCCGGCACCGGCCGGGCGCCGGGCGCGGTCGTACGGAGAGGATTCGAGGACGAACGCGACGAACGTCGTGCTGGCGAGGAGGACCGTCCCCGCCGCGAGCCCGGTGTCGACGAACCCGAGGAGGCCGATCAGCGCCCCGCCGGAGAGGACCCCGAGCGTGAAGCCGACGTTCCAGCCCACCCGCACGTACGTGTACCCGAGCGTGCGCTCGGAGCCGGTGACGAAGTCGGCGACGTACGCCGAGATCGCGGGGCCCGCGATCGTGCCGGCCGTCTGGACGAGGGTCGCGAAGACGACCAGCGCGACGAGCGATCGCTCGTGCATCGCGAGCGCGACCAGGAGGATGGTCAGCGCCTCCGCGGCCATGCAGACGAGGAAGACCCGCCGGCGGCCGATGCGGTCGGTGACGAGGCCGGCGAACGGCACGAGCGCGAGCGGGAGCACGCCGGTGAGCGCGACCAGGAGGCCGATCTCGACGTACCCGACGCCGAGGACGTTGCGGAGGTAGAGGACGAGGTACGGCGCGACGAGCGTGAGCCCGCCGGCCCGGACCGCCGCGCCGACGCCGAGCCACCGAACGTTCCGCTCCACCGGTGCCCTCCCGGGTCCCGCGCGGAGCGGGGTCGAACGCAAATCATTATGGGCGGCGATCGGGTCGCGCGGACCGTCGATGGGGGACCAGGACCTCGCGACCGAGCTCACCGACCAGGGCTACCAGCTGGTCGGCAAGCACAGCGCGGTCAAGCTCTGCTACTGGACGCGCGAGTCGCTCGTGCGGGGCCGGGACTGCTACAAGGGCCGGTTCTACGGGATCGAGAGCCACCGGTGCCTGCAGATGTCGCCGGCGATCGACTCGTGCAACCTGCACTGCCGCTTCTGCTGGCGCAACCAGGGCTGGGAGAACGACGCGGTGATGCCGGAGTACGACGACCCGGAGTCGCTGCTCGACCTCTCGATCGACGCCCAGCGGCGGATCCTCTCGGGGTTCAAGGGCGATCCCGCGGTCCGGCCCGAGCGCTGGGACGAGTCCCAGGCGCCGCGCCACATCGCGATCTCGCTCACCGGCGAGCCGACGCTCTATCCCAAGATGAACCGGTTCCTCGAGCTCTGCCACGCGCGGGGGATCACGACGTTCCTCGTGACGAACGGGACGAACCCGGACGCGCTGCGCGCGCTCGACCCGCTCCCGACCCAGCTCTACGTCTCGGTGACCGCGCCGAACGAGGCGGTGTTCCGCCGCCTCACGCTGCCCGCGCACGAGGACGCGTGGGACCGCCTGCGGCAGTCGCTCGAGATCGTGCGGGGGCTCAAGACCCGGCGGGTCGTCCGGCACACGCTCGTCAAGGGCTGGAACCTGGGGTGGGTCGACGAGTACGCCGAGCTCGATCTCCTCGCCCGCCCGGACTTCGTCGAGCCGAAGGGCTACGTCTACATGGGCAAGTCCCGGCAGCGCCTCGGGCGGGACCACGTCCCGTCGCACGAGGAGGTCGGGGCGTTCGCCCGCCGGCTGTCGGCCCGCACCGGCTACCTCGTCCTGGACGAGTCCCCGGAGTCGAAGGTCTTCCTGCTCGGCGCGCGCGCGGAGGGGCGGTTCCTGCCCGGCCGGGAACCGGGGCCGACGGGCCCGGTCGCCGCCGGTCCTAGACCAGCCGCCAGTTGAGGATCTCGACGAAGATCGCCGCGACGATCCCGAACGCGATCACGAGGTACGGGTTGACCTTCAGCGCGTGGGTCTCCTCCATGTCGTAGTACTGGATGAGACCGGCCGCGCTCGAGAAGCCGGACCGCTTGTTGTCGGGCATGGTCGATCGGGCGACCGCGGGACCCGTATATAACCCGGAGTCGCGGCGGGCGCGCTACCGCCAGAGCCCCGAGCTCCCCGATTCGAACAGGGCGTCCTCGATCGAGTCCTGGATCCGGGACGACAGGGCTCCGGCGAACGCGCCGGCGCCGCCGGACAAGAGGCGCTCGACGAACGCCCGCGGCGGCGCGACCCGCACGGTCTTGCGGACCGGCACGCCGGTGATCCGCGCGAGCTCCTCGATCGCGGCGTCCCGGTCGCCGAGCGCGTCGACGAGGCCGAGCTCGAGCGCGCGGGCCCCGGTCCAGAACTCGCCGGTCGCGAGCGCCCGGATCTCCTCGATCGGCCGCTTCCGCTCCCGCGCGACCAGCGCGACGAACGTGTCGTAGGTCTGCCGGGCCACGGCCTCGAGCTTCGCGCGCTCCTCCTCGGTCAGGGGGCGGTAGCCCTGGTAGGCATCCTTGTGGACGCCCAGGTGGAGGAGCTCGACCGAGATCCCCAGCCGGCGCAATAGGTCGCGGACCGCGATGTGCGGGAAGATGACGCCGATCGAGCCGACGGCGGACTCGGGGTACGCGAAGATGCGGCGCGCGCCGAGCGCGGCCATGTACGCTCCCGAGGCGCCCATCGCGCCGATCGAGGCGATCACCGGCTTCGCCGCGTCGAGCCGCTTCACGCCGAGGTAGAAGTCCGTGGACGCGATCGCCTCCCCGCCCCCGCTCGAGATGTCGAGCAGGACGCCGCGGATGCGGCGCCGTTCGCGCAGCGCCCGGAGGACCCGGAGGTACGGCTCGACCGAGCGTTCGCGGATCGTCCCGCGGAACGTCACGTGCGCCAGGATCTCCCGCATGGTCCGAGAGGGACCGAACGAGGCCCGCGGCCAATATAATCCCCCCGGAGGCCCCGGCGCGCGGGTTGAAGTACCGGGGCCGCCGAGCGGAGATCGTGCGGATCCTGATCCGGCCGCGGTGGCCGGTGCTGGCGCTCCTCCTCCTCGCCCCGACGATCCCCGAGCTCCTGACCGGATCGACGCCGGTCGCGCCGCTCGTGGTCGATCCTCCGGCGTTCGCCGTCAGCTTCCTCGGGATCGTCGGGCTCTACGGCACCGGGGCGCTCCTGATCCGGGAGTTCGTCGTCTACTTCCGCCGGGGGTGGGCGTCGGTCCTCCTGCTCGGCGCCGCGTACGGGATCGCGGAGGAGGGGCTCGCCGTCCACACGTTCTTCGAGCCGGCCGGGCTCGCTCCGGTCGGCGCGCTCGGCGCCTACGGTCATGCGTTCGGCGTCAACTGGCTCTGGGCGCTCGGGCTCACGGCGTTCCACGCGGTCTACTCGATCGCGCTGCCGATCCTTTTGACCCAGCTGTTCTTTCCGGAGGCGAAGGACGCGCGCTGGATGGACCGGGGCGCGACCGCCCTGGTCGCGGGGATCTACCTCTTCGTCGTGGCGCTGTTCGCGTTCGTCGTCGGGCACGGTCCGAGCCCCGTCCTCCTCGCGCTGTTCCTCGCCGGGATCGGTGGGCTGATCTACCTCGCCTACCGGGCGCCGTCGGACCTCCTGTCGGTGCGGCCCGGGCCGCGCCGGATCGCCGCGGCGGCGCTCGCGGTCGACGGAGCGATCTTCTTTCTGGGATGGACGATCGTCCTCGTCCTCGCGGGCTCCGGGGGCCGGGTGCCGGCCGTCGTCGCCGCCCTCGTGCTGGTCCTCCTTTCCCTCGGCGCGATCACGGTCGTCGTGCGCCGGGTCGGCACGGAGGACCTCGATCGGTCGAAGTTCGATTTTGCGTGCGGGATGCTCGGGATCCTCTTCGCGTGGGACGCCGTGCTCGCGGTCCGGACGCCGTCGATCCTCGGCGCGACCGCGCTGTTCCTGTACGTGCTGTTCCGGCTCGACCGGACCCTGCGGGCCCGCGCGAGCCGGGAGATCCCGGTGGGGGTCTCAGGATCTCCCTCGGGGTAGTCGCGCGGATCAGAAGTAGTAGAACTGGCGAGGGTTCGGTTCCTTCCCGCGGCGCGTGAGCCAGGACCGAGCGGGGAGCGAGACTCCCAGGAGTGGGTCCGTCGTGTACGACGTGGGCTTCGTTCGGCTCAGGGCGGCACCGGCGACCGAGGTCGAGAGGACCAGGGCGTTCATTGTCCTCCCGAAGGGAGGGGGGTTCCTTGGGCCCAGCGCACCACGCCGGCCCACGGCCGGCACTCACCGCCGGTGAGCACCCCTCGCGCCGACCCTCACCGTAACGGCTTTGGGTCACGAGCCCACGCGACCCCGAATGCTCTCCCGGCGTCCGATCGCGGTGCGCTCGCCCCCGCGCGGGTTCGACGACCTGGTCGATTGGTTCGACCAGTTCTCCGCGAACCTCGTCCTGCTGGAGGAGTACGACCGGGAGGACGTCCGCTTCGCGGTCGAGGCGATCGACCGGGGCGTGCGGGAGCACCTCCGGTCCTTTGCGGCCGGGGACCCCGCCACGGGGGCGCCCCGGCCGGCGTCCTTCGCGGTGCTCGAGGCCGACCACGCCCGGTTCCTCGTCTCCCTCGAGCAGCTCCGCTGGTTCTACCGGATCGTCGAAGGCGAGGACCACGGGGGCCACCGCCAGGCGCTCGGGCAGTACGGCCGGGTCCTGACCGAGGCGCTCCGGCGCCACCGCCGGGACGAGCGCGCCTACCTCGAGTCCCGGCCCCGCTCCTCCCCCGTGTCCCGGGAGGCCCCCGCCGAGCAACGCTAAAGAGCGACCGTCGGGAGGGCCGTCGGACACCCCATGGCGGGACGCGCGGGCGAAGCGGTCTGGGTCGAGAAGTACCGGCCGGCCCATCTCGCGGACATGCTGGGCCAGGAGACGATCGTCCCGCTCCTCCGATCGTACGCCGAGAAGCGCTCGATGCCCCACCTTCTGTTCGCGGGGCCCCCGGGCACCGGCAAGACGACCGCTGCGCTGGCGCTCGCGCGCGACCTCTACGGGACCGAGTGGCGCCAGAACTTCCTCGAGCTGAACAGCAGCGACGAGCGCGGGATCGACACGGTGCGCACGACGATCAAGGGCTACGCGCGGACGTCGCCGCTGGGCGGCGTCGGGTTCAAGCTCCTGTTGCTCGACGAGGCGGACAACCTGACGGCCGAGGCCCAGGCGTCGCTCCGCCGCCTGATGGAGCGCTACTCCGGCTCCTGCCGCTTCATCCTCTCGTGCAACTACTCGTCGCGGATCATCGAGCCGATCCAGTCGCGGTGCGCGGTGTTCCGGTTCCGCGTGTATCCGGCCTCCGCGGTCCGAGCGCAGCTCGAGCGCATCGCGGGAGCCGAGGGGAAGCGGGTCGACGCCGAAGCCTACGACGCGATCCTCGCCGCCGCCAACGGGGATCTGCGTCGCGCGATCAACCTTTTGCAGCTGACCGCGACCCACACGGACCACGTCACGGCGCAGACCGTCCGGGAGAACGCGACGATCCCCCTCCGGCGGGAGGTCGAGGGGATGCTCTCGGCGGCCCTCGGCGGCGACTTCCTCGGCGCGCGCACGCTCCTCTACGCGCTCTTCACCGACCGGGGCGCGGCCGGCGAGGAGATCCTGAAGGCGATCCACAGCTACCTGCCCGAGATCGCGGAGAGCGTCCTGCCCGCGCGCGAGAAGGTACGGCTCCTCGAGTTCCTCGCCGAGGTCGACTTCCGGCTCGCCCAGGGCGCCGGCGACCGGATCCAGCTCGAGGCGGTTCTCGCGCACCTCGCCTCGATCGGGCCGGGCGCGAGGTGAACGGGCGATGCGCCAGAAGGACGTCGGCACGAAGCCCCGGCTCCACCGCGTCGCGGTCGCGGTCGGCGAGCTCGCGGTCTCGCCCGCGACCCGCCGGGCGGTCCGGCGGGGGGCCGTCGAGAAGGGGGACCCGGTCGCGGTCGGCGAGCTCGCGGGTCTGCTCGCGATGAAGCGGACGCCCGAGTTGATCCCGCACTGCCACGTGGTCGCGCTGACCTCGAGCCGGGTCGACGTCTCGGTGTCGGCGCGCGGGATCCGCGCGCGCGCCGAGGCGGAGGCGACCGACCGGACCGGCGTCGAGATGGAGGCGCTGGTCGGCGCGACCGTCGCGCTCCTGGCCGTCTGGGACATGGTGAAGTACCTGGAGAAGGACGACCGAGGACTTTATCCGCGGACGTCCCTCGGGCCGATTCGCGTCCGGACCAAGCGCAAGGAGACCGTCCCCGAACCGTGACCGAGGCCCCCCCGACCCCGACGAGCGGCCGCCATCACCTCGGGGGCTCCCGCGCGCTCGGGTTCGCGGTGCTGTCGGTCTCGGACACGCACACGGAGGACGACGACCCGTCCGGCCAGCTCGCGCGCACCCTGATCTCGGAGGCCGGGCACCGGGTCGTCCACTACGCCCTCGTCGCGAACTCGATCGCGGACGCGCGCGACCAGCTCGAGCCGTGGCTCAAGGAGCACGCGGTCGAGATCGGCGTGACGGTCGGGGGCACCGGCGTCAGCTCGCGCGATCTGACGGTCGCCGCGCTCGAGACGATGGGCGGGAAGCGGGTCGACGGGTTCGGCGAGATCTACCGCGCGCTCAGTTTCCAGGAGGTCGGCCCGCTCGCGATCATCAGCCGGGCGGGGCTCTTCCTCCTCAGCAACAAGCCGGTGTTCGCGCTCCCGGGGAGCGAGCGCGCCGTGCGGACGGCGCTCGAGAAGCTGATCCTGCCCGCAGCGATCCACCTCGTCGAGGAGCTCGAGCGGTAGGGGCCCGTAGCGTTGCTCACCCGTCGTTCGGACGGCAGATCGACCCGGCGGTTCTCTGGCTGGCTCGTCCATCGCTGGATATGCTCACCGAGAAGGCGCCGGTCTTTCGCCGGTACGATTGAACGCAGACACTGATTCTCCCGCCCGACCTCCGCGACCGGCTCCCTCCGAACCACTTTGCCCGCGTCGTAACCCGACGGGTCGACGGCGACGTCGACCTCGCTCCTCCGGTGGCAAGCTACGAGGCCCCGCACGGAGACCGAACTGCGTTCAGGCGCGATCGCGCGACCCCACCGCTTGGCCCTGAGCCTCTCCCAGCGGCCGTTGGGACCCAACACCTGCGCCTGCAGCGTGCGGTCCATCTGCCGCGAGGCGATTCTGACGGCGAAGGGCCGGCCGCACGGATCCGGAGTGGAGCGGCGTCAGGGACATCGATGGGCCATCCGTCGTATCGCCACGCTGCTGCGGGTCGTGTAGAGGAGCCCGAACGCGGTGCGGATCGGTTTCCCTCCCGTGCCCTCTCTTCCGAGGGCGTGGGTGGAGTGGGGAGATTCGGCTTCCCACTTTCGGGGAGACCCGCTTGCCCTCTTACGGAAGGGCACATTTCGTCAGTGTCCGTCCGCGTCCCGATCCGATAGAACCGCACCGGGCTCGCCGAGACGAGCGAGAAGGGTCGGGAAGCTGAGTCGTCGGTCACGAGAACTCCAGCTCGGCGCGCCTCGGCCAGGACGCTCATCGCCACCGCCTCGGAAACGTAGGTCAGATCGTCGAGGAGACGCTGACCGAGGCCGGAGAGAAACTGATCGCGCGCGCACCCCTGCTGGAAGGTTTGGCGAGGGAGGCAGAGGATGCCGGCCAAGACGCTACGGGCCTCGGTCCGCGTTCACGGGAGACCCCAGATCCGACGCCCTCTCGTGCCCAACGAGGGGGTTACCGCACGAGACTGGGGCGGCATGCCCCCTCATGAGGACGGGCTGCGAATGACGATTTCATTTCGAAGATCTCCTCGCCAACCTCCGCCCACGGTCCGCTCGTCGACGTCGAGCCCATGGCTCCGCGCTCGAGTGATTATCTCGGTGAAGGCTTGCTCTGACAGAAGTGAAGTCGGTCGGGCAGGGAACTTCACGTAGCAGGTTACGCCGTACTTCGCCGCGATCGGATTTCTCCGATAGTCGATCAGCTTCAAGCGGAAGCGCCGGTCCGACCAGCTCATGGAGTACGCGTGACCCCCCGGAAAGCCGAAGCGGACTCCAGTGTCGTTCATGACCAGCTGAGTGGCACCGGGCCCTAACATTCTGAAGGTCCAGCAGCAAACGGCGATGAACATTGCCGGGATTACGAATACGGCTCCATAGGTTACCCGGAAGGCACGCTCGAGGTCAGCGATTCCGAACAGAATAGGGGAGATCACTGCCAGATTAATGCCGAGCACAATTGCAAGAATTCCATACCCCCATCGAAGCGCCCGCCTGTTCTTGTAGTCTCGTGCTGAGCACGCCCGGAGATCAATCGTCGCTTCGATATCGACCATGTTCATACGCCGAGTAGGACTAACCCGGAGTCATCGGAATGGGCCTCCGAAACCATGTTCGAACTCGAGTGCCCGGCTGGTGAACGTACCTCACGACCGGAGGAAACCCGTAACCCGCGAAGCCTAGAAAGGAAGTCGTCGCGAGTTCGTGTTCCCTTACGGCTCGCAAAATTGAACCGAACGCGACGGGCGAGAGAGCAATCCACTGACCTCGGCTCAGTTCTAGGAAGTACGCCGACCCGTAGTCGGTCATTTCGGACTCATGGGCGCTAAAGTCGAGCAGCTTGAACCTAAGATCGGGATCCAGCCAAGGTAGCACTCTCAGTCTGCCTTGGGAGTAGATGATTCGCAACTCCGACTTGTCCAACCGCAAAGAAATAGGTCCTGGCGCGAAGGCGAAGAACAAGTATCCGACGAGGGCGGCGGATGCTAGCGCCGAAGCCATGACGACTAGGTAGACGAGCCCAATCGGAGAGTGGCGAGCCAGGCTATGGATAATGGGAACGAAACGGGTGGCCGTGATCGCGATTGCGACAATCGTCAGACCGGTGGCCACGCCCAGCCCGAGGTATCTGCCAGGCCGACGGGTAGTGTAGAGTCGATGATTAATCGCTTCGAGGTCGAATTCGAGCGGTGGACCCAAGTCTGTGGCGGTCGACATTAGTAGACCAAGGCAGTGTCAGAACGGGCTGCTCCAAGCGCGACACTGACGAGCCCCACATCAAGGTAGTCCAGAATCCTGACTTGACTTGACGAAGCCGAGAGTAGACCGAGCGTCG
Source organism: Thermoplasmata archaeon (assembly GCA_030038885.1). Taxonomy (GTDB): domain Archaea; phylum Thermoplasmatota; class Thermoplasmata; order Lutacidiplasmatales; family UBA184; genus Lutacidiplasma. The sequence continues at coordinate 20,805 of JASHQY010000013.1, forward strand.
CTAGCAGGGTCGCGAATGTCCCGGCAACCGCTGAAATGACCACTAGAGCTCCCAGATGAGAGGCCCACACGACCCAATCAAAGACGAGCGAAATCAGGTCCATCACCAGCGCTGCCCACGGCAAGGTGCACCCGTTTTTCGCCATCGAACCGAAGACGACTGACAGCATCGCATCGCCTGTCGCCGAAGCAACACTCACGGGCTCTACCCGCGCGCGCGAGTTGACCTGAGGGGTGGCACCATTGTGCACGCTCTCCGATGTATTAACGAAATTGTCGACGTTCCACACTGCTCGACTCGATAACGCAACGATTCCCGACTCCCCGGTGAATACCTTGCTCGCCGCAACTACGATGAGTTCCAGAATCAGTGTGACAACGCGTGAGAAGGCGCGCCCGCGACGAAGAACATCTGCGTGGCCGGAGGGACCAGTCTGGTCGGTGTCACTCCGGTGAAGTCCCCTGATTCAGTGACAACGGAGTCGCGTCGGCATGTTACGGAGGAGGGAGGGTCGCATAGGTCCAGTCTACGGTGAGGGAGAGCGTTTCGTTGATTGGGCCCGGGGGGTATAACCAAGGGTGATCAGCAGTTCTACCTCTGAGTCGCAGACTGAACTGTTGCCGTACGGCAGGTGGGCACCCGAGCCGGGAAGATAACCGGAACCCGGCAACGATGCTCCGTTCCAGGAGACGTTCTCTATCTGGAACTTCCCGGTGCTGGGCGTATCGACCTCGTAGAGTACGGTTCCGCCTAGGTGCGAGCAGGACGCCGCGGTCGGGACGAGCCCGACGCCCACGTCGATCCGCAGGGGACCGGCCACGGCGTACGTTCCTTCCCACCATCGAGGGCACCAACTCGCGGTCGAAGTGAGATTCGATGCGGAGGGGCCCGCGAACGAAAGCGTGACGTTGTCCACCGAAAACGTCGGGGTCGACTCCCTCGGGCCGGGCGAAGGGAAGAAGTCGTAGTAAATCGACACGGATGCGAGGACGATCACCGCAGCGAATAGGGCGGAGTAGATGACCTGGGGAAGACCGCTCTCCAAGGTCCAGCGGGCCTTAGGTGGTTGAAGGGACCGCGCTTCGTTCGCGGCCATGGTGCAATATCGCCGCTGAGCCCTAACAGAGTGAAGGTCGCGAAGTCGTAGAATGACTTCGAAACGAGGCTGCGCGTGGTCAGCTCGACGATCCTCACCTGGGTTGGGGCATCCACGAGATGGGCCGACAGGCCGGTCGTACCGCCTACAATCTCGGAGAAGGGCGTGGAAGGAGGATCACGGGGCGCCTCCCTCCAACAAGACCACGTGAGCGTTCGTTGATAGCTGAACTACCCTTAGCCTGGGTCTGACCGCGCGTGCTCGGCGGCCGGTAGACCCTCTAGACCCAGTGGAAACGGGCGTCGATCATCCCGCGGCATCCAGCGGCGTGGTTTCGGGTCTCCAGCCCGGTCACGCGCGGCGGACACCGAGCGCCCCCATCGGAGGCGGTCCCGGGTCGAGCAGTTGCGGGACGAGACCTTGCCGCTCGCAGAGCTCCTTCCACGCGACGTTCGCGTCCACGTGGTGCGCGAGGAGGA
>JASHQY010000104.1 GCA_030038885.1 Thermoplasmata archaeon
CCGCCGCCGCCGACGAAGTCGTTCCAGTAGACGGTCGCGCCGTGCGCGTCGTCGAGGCTGATCTCGAAATCGTCCGTGTCGTTCCCGAACCAGTTGCCGCTGACGTTGGTGTCGGTCCCGCCGCCGAGCACGAACCCGATCGCGGAGTCGCTGACGTTCCCATTTTCGAAGCTGACCCCGGTGTCGAGCTCGAACACCGCGCCGGCGTCCGTGGCGTTCGTGACCTGGTCGTCCGCGAACGTCGTGCCGGACGCGCCGCCCGAGTAGAAGCCGTACCCGACGTTGGTCGCCCGGTCGGCCGTGAGCACGCTGTCCGCGTCCGCGAGCGCGAAGTAGGCGTCGCCGGAGATCGCGGTCGCCACGTCGTCCGCGAGGTAGGAGTTGACCGTGCTCACGAGCGCCACGCCGTCGCCGTCCCCGCTCAGGGCGTCGCCCACGAGCGACGCGTCGACCGTCGCCTCCAGGACGAACCCGGCGGAGCTGTCGTTGTCGGCGACCGAGTCCGTGACGTTCGACGCCGCATCGTCGTAGAAGAGGAAGCCCGCGACCGAGTCGTTGGACGCGTTCGAGGCCGCGACCGTGAGCGCATGGGACGAGACGTCGAACAGCCCGTCCTCATCTCCGGCCCAGGTGTCGCCGACGAACGTCACCGAGGACGAGACCCGGACGAACGTCCCGTTCCCGTCCGGCGAGCCGTCGAACGCGCTCCCGGCGACCCGGAGGCCGTCGCTGTCGTCGAGCTCCAGCCCGTTGAACCCGTTCGCCGACGCCCGGTCGTCGAACAGCGAGCTGTCGGAGAGGTTCCCGAGCTCGAAACCGGTGAGGGCCGAGTCGTTCGCGTCGTCGTACGAGAGGTTGTCGGAGGACCCGTGGTCCACGACCAGGCCGTCCTGGCCGGCGGAGCTGAAGTTGTCGTCCTCGAGCGTGACGGCGTCGTAGAGCTCGAGCTCGGCGCCCGCGGAGGCCGCGGCGGTGAAGTTCGAGTCCTCGACCGTGAGCGCTTGCCCGAACTCGCCCACGAGGCCGAAGTCGGAGCCGTTGGCCTGGAGGTCGCTGAGGTCCACGTTCGAGTCGTAGAGGAGCGCGACGCCGAAGTCGACGGCCGAACGGAAGTCGCCGCCCGCGACCGCCACGCCCTGCGCGAACACCGCCTCGAGACCGAAGCGATCGCCGCTCCCGACGACCGACCGCGCACCGACCCCGTCGCTCGCGTCGGCGAAGTACCCGACGGTCGCCGTGTTCGCGTAGTCGTCCGCGAACGTGACCGTGCCCGAGGAGTTCGCGGCAAAGCCGAAGTCGCTGCCGTTCGCGGCGTCGGAGTCGAACTCCACGTCGTTGCTCTCGAGGGCAAGGAACCCCACGCCCGCCGGCGCGACCGTCGAACCGTCGACCGCCACGTCGCTCGAATTCACGACCTCGACCCCCCGGCCCCCGCCGCCGATCTCGAGGTCCTGCACGCTGACGTTGATCGTCGTGTTGACCTGGAAGCCGAAGCCCAGCGCCGGGCTGGTCGTGAGCGTGAACCCGCCGCCGTCGAAGACGCTCGCGTTGCGCTCGTCGACGATCGCCCCGGAGAAGTCGGCGGTGAGGTCGTAGGTCGAACCGTCGATCGCGATCGGGGGCGCCGGCACGCCCGCGAGCGATCCGTTCGGGAGAATGAACACGTAGCCGGCCGCGTCCGGATGGATCTCGGCCTGCGCGAGGTCGAGCGCCCCGGCCGGGCCGGCCCGCGCGGGGGACGGCCCCGCGCCGATCCGAGCGACGGTCGCCCCTGCGGACCCGGCGCGCGTTGCCGTCGTCCCGGAGGTCGCGGCGGTCAGCGAGCCGAGGACGAGAAGGCCCACGATCGCGATCGACAGCACGGCCGCGCGGGGGAGCACGACCGGTTTCTGGCGGGCTCCCCATCTATAAATCGTCGCTTCGAGACGACACGCCTATCAAGGGGGACGAGCTGCCCGCCGCGGACCCGGAAGGGTCGCGCAGAGGGGTTCCATGACCTCGCAGATCGACGTACTGACTCCGATCCACAAGGGCATCCGATCGATGATCTACAGTGTCGGCGCGCAGCTCCAGTCGACCGACTTTCGGGACCCCGCCCAGACGGCCGCGATCGTTCGGCAGCTGCAGCACGAGTTCACGACCGCGCTCAGCTCGGGGTGCACGCTGTGCCTGCTGCACGGCCACGGCGGCGACGAGGAGCGGTTCGCGTTCCCCCGGATGGCCGAGTTCGACGCCCCGCTGATCGACCACCTGCTCGCGACCCATCGGGAGCTCACGCGCCGGCTCGGGAACATCACCGACCAGGCGAACGGGCTCGCGGGGCTGCCGGACGATGCGGCCCGCGTGCGAGCCGGGGCGCAGCTCAACCGGACGACCAACGAGTTCTTCGCGGCGTACATCTCGCACATGAACGAGGAGGAAGCGCGCCTCGTTCCCGAGATGATGGACCGCCTGACCGACGAGGAGATGATCAGCCTGCGCGCCCGGACCCAGGCGTCGATCCCACCGGCGCACCTCGCCGAGTTCATGGCCTGGATCCTCCCGAGCCTCAACGCTCCCGAGCTTGAGCAGACCCTGCGCGGGATGCAGCGCGGGGCCCCACCGGACGCCCTGCGCTCGATGGTCGCGCTGGCCGAGGCCCGGGTGCCGAAGGAGCGCTGGGCGGCGGTCAAGCAGCGGGTCGGCCTCTGAGCGGTCGGGGCCCACCCGCTCCCCTCGGCCGCTCGAGAGAGGGCATACCTTTAGAAAGCTCGACCTCCTGAACCCCCGCAGGGACCCCATGCAGAGCGCTTCCGCTCGGTTGCCGAGCTGGTACCGCGGGCTCGCCGTCGTCGTCGGAGTGATCTCGATCGCGCTCGCGTTCATCGTGCTGCTGGATCCCGTGCTCGCGGTCGCGACGCTGATCCTCCTGCTCGCGTTCGCGTTGCTGGTCATCGGGATCGACCGCCTGATCGCGGGCGTCACCGGGCACCCCTTCGGATCGTGGATGGGCGGCGCGGCGGGCGGCGTGGTCAGCGAGGTCATCGGATCCCCAGCGGGCCAGAGCCCCCCGAGCGGCGCGCCCCCGAAGACCTAGGGTGCGATCGGACCTCCGGGGGCAGCGGGCCCTCGCGGAGGGACCGGTGCGCGGCGGCGCGCGCGTCAGCGGAGCTGCGCTTCGATCCAGTGGTTGACCCGCTGCTCGACGAGGTCGAGCGGGATCGCCCCCCGCTCCAGGACGACGTCGTGGAAGGCGCGCAGGTCGAACCGGTCCCCCAGCCGCTGCTCGGCCCGGGTCCGGAGCTCCCGGAACTTGAGCTGCCCGATCTTGTACGCCAGCGCCTGCCCCGGCCAGACGATGTAGCGGTCGATCTCGACCCGGATGTCCTGGTCGCTCTTGCCGCTGTTCTCCCGGAAGTACGCGATCGCGCGGTCCCGCGTCCATCCGAGCGCGTGCATGCCGGTGTCGACCACGAGCCGGATCGACCGCCAGATGTCGTACGTCAGCTGTCCGAACTTCGAGTACGGGTCCCGGTAGAGCCCCAGGTCCTCGCCGAGGCTCTCCGCGTAGAGCCCCCATCCCTCGACGAACGCGGTGACGCCGGTCTCGCGGCGGAACTCGGGGAGGTCCTCGGGTTCCTGGGCGAGCGAGATCTGGAGGTGATGGCCGGGCACGGCCTCGTGGAGGGTGAGGGCTTCCATCTCCCACGTCGGGCGGACGCCGACCCGGTACGTGTTCGCGTAGAAGTACCCCGGACGCCCGATCGCCGGGGCGCCGGGCTGGTAGAACGCGCTCGGCGAGCTCGGCGCTCGGTACTCGGGCATCGGCAGCACGCCGTACGGCAGCCGGGGCAGCCGACCGAAGACCCTCGCGAGCTCCGGGTCGATCCGCTTGGCGATCGCCCGGTACCCGTCGAGCAGCGCGTCGGCGGAATCGTAGAAGAACCGGGGGTCCGTCCGGACGAACTCCTCGAACGCCCGGACCGTGCCGTCGAACCCGGTGCGGCGGATCACCGCCTCGATCTCGGAGCGCAGGCGGCGCACCTCGCCGAGTCCGATCTCGTGGACCTCCCGCGGGGTGAGGCGGGTCGTCGTCTGCCACCGCACGAGGTACGCGTAGTAGTCCTCGCCGTTCGGGAGCGCGTGCGCGCCGATCGTCGTGCGCGCCGACGGAAGGTAGGACGTCCCGAGGTACTCCCGCAGCCGGAGGAGCGCCGGGGCGACGGCCCCGCGGTAGAGCTCAACCGCGCGCGCCCGCAACCGCTCGCCGTCCGGTCGGGGGATCGCCGACGGGAGCTCCCGGAACGGTTCCAGGATCGGGCTCGCGTTCGGGTCGTCGGTCAGCTGCGCCGAGATCTGTTCGGGGAGCGCCTCGAGGACGACGCGGGGAGGCGAATAACCGAGCCGAAGGCCCTCGCGGAGC
>JASHQY010000105.1 GCA_030038885.1 Thermoplasmata archaeon
CCGCGCCCGCCGATGCGGGCTCGGCGAGGTGGGCGGCGGGGGGATCGGCGAGGATGCCGGCGACGGAGCAGCAGAGGACGGACTTGCGGTCATGCGGACTGAGGGGATTTCAGGGCGCCGACCACGGCGCCCGGCAGCGCCCCCAGTGCGGCAGGTGACTTCAAGCTTGTCGGCCGCGCGACCGGGGCAGCAGCGCCCCCCTCGCTGCCCCGCGAACGCACGCGCCGGCGCGCGAGCGACAACCTCTTGCTCGGCGGCCGCTCGGCGACGTCCGATCTTCGCTCCGCCGTGGCTCCCCACGTTGGTCGGTTCCCTCGCGGCGATCGGCACGACCGGCGCGTTCGTGCCGCAGGTCGTCCGCCTCTGGCGCCTCCGGCACGCCGAGGAGATCTCGCCCACCACGTTCTCGGTCTTCGCGGCCGGGACGTTCGCGTGGCTCGTCTACGGGCTTCAGATCGGCTCGGCGCCGGTCGTCGTCGCGAACGCCATCACGTTCGCGCTGGCCCTGACGATCCTCGGGCTCAAATGGAGCTACGATCGCGCTTCGGCTCGATCGGGGCCGAGCGCCGTGTAGGAGTGGCCTCGGACGCGCCCGCGCGCGGACTCCTCCGCGCCACGGCACGCCCTCTCGCGCACGGGACCGAGCCCACGCGCGGGCGTTGCGCGCTCTCTCCTTCCGGGCTTAAGGCAGGAGCACCGTGCGAACCCCGGAGCGGAGACGGAATCGATGATCGCGATCGCGGACATGGCGGTGGTCGTTTCGGATGCGAGGGCCTCGGCGAGCTGGTGGAAGCAGAACCTGGGCTTCGCGTCGGTCACGATCGGCGGGAGCGGGCACGCGGTGCTGATCGCGCCGCCCGGCGAGCGGTACGTGCTCCACCTGTGCGAGGGAGTGGCCCCGCTGGAACCCGGCGACACCGGCATCGCGTTCGTCACGGACGAGATGGACGCGCTCGTGGAGCGCATGCGGCAGCGGTCCGTCGAGTTCCCCGAGCCGCCGAAGAGGGAAGCGTGGGGCCGGAGGGCCAGGTTCGCCGATCCCGACGGGAATATCTTCTGGCTCCTCGAGGTGCCGTCCGCCATGGTCCGCGCGACCCTGGGCTCTCGGGCCCCGAGCGCGCGCCCCCGTCACGCCCGGCGCAAGGTAGCCCCGCTCCGCCGCCGTCCCAGAACGTAGTTCCGGCCCCGAAGGCCGCCGGGAAGGACCGGGCCCCGCCGAGGTGCCGGCCCCGTGCGGTGGCACGGGATGGAGCGGAGGATAAGTCTCCCGGCAGATTGGGCCCTCCATGAGCGGAGACGTGGAGTTCGACCGCATCGCCCCGATCTACGACGAGACCCGGCAGCCGCCCTCCCCCGACGAGGTCGACACGCTCGTCGAGCTGATCGGCGGGAGCCGCACGGTCCTGGACGCCGGCGTGGGGACCGGCCGGTTCGCGGTGCCGCTCCGCTCGCGCCGGTTCGACGTGGTCGGAGCGGACCTCTCGCTCGAGATGATGCGGCGGGCCCGGGCCAAGGGGGTCCCGAACCTCGTGCGCGCGGACCTGCACCGCCTTCCGTTCGCGGACCGCTCGGTCGACGCGGCGTTCATGGCCCACGTGCTGCAGCTGCTCCCGGAGCCGACCCCGGTCCTCCGGGAGCTCGGCCGCGTCGCGCGCGAGACGGTCGTGATCGCGCTGCCGGAGTGGCTCGAGCGCGGCCACGAAGGCCCGTGGCGGGAGCGGCGGGAGCGCTACCGCGAGATCGCGGCGGAGCTCGGCTATCCGCTGCCGGCCCGCGCTCCGCGGTATCGGCACACGCTCGAGGAGCTCTCCCGGATCGCGCCACCGAAGGACGTGCGCCGGGTGCTCCGGCCCGCCGCGGGTCCGGGCGAGCGGAGGGAAGCCTTCGGCCGCTGGGCGAGCGGATGGTTCGGCGGTGCCCAGGTGCCCCCGGAGGTGCACGCGGAGATCGTTCGACGGCTCCTCGCGGAGCGGCCGATCGACCCGACCCGCGCCGGCGGTCCGCCGCGGGAGTCCCGCTTCGTGAGCTGGGCCGCGCGGGACCTGGGTCCCTCGGCGAGCGGCCCCGCCGCGAGCCAGTGACCGCGACCGCTCCGCGGCGTCGCCGGGAACGGACGGCGCCGCGCTAGAGGCCGAAGAAGCTCTCGGCCCCGTGCACGAGGTCGTGGAAGCTCAGTCCCGCCGAGTGCAGCAGGTAGGCTCCCACCAGCACGAACGCGAGGACCAGCACCGCGTCGAGGAGCACCCCGCCGCGCGAGTTATGGGAGAAGCGCGAACGCCGCACGGTGGACCCCCGGTGACCGGCGAAGCGTTCGCTCCTACTTGTAGTCGTCCGTGGACGCGCGGGCGACGCGCTCCGCGGGGCCAGCATCTTATACCGTGCCTTCGGTGGCTCCCGGTCCGCCGTCATGGTCGACCTCGCCCCGGTACGCGCGTTCCTGCCGAACGCCGCGGTCGCCGCACCGGACGATCTGGTCTGTCCGGTCTACGACACGCTCTCGCCCGCGGACTTCGCGCAGTACGGGACCCGGCCGTTCAACGCGGCGGGGTTCGTTCCCCGGCCCGAGGACGTTCCCCTGCCGACGTTCCTCGACCGCGCGGCGGGGGCGCTCGCGGCGGCGCTGACGCAGCGCGCGTACGTTCAGGACCCCGCGCCGGCGTTCTACGTCTACGGGATCCGCTACGTCCCGCCGGACGACATCCTCGAGACCCTCGCTCCCGAGGACCGGCGCGCGGACTACCTCTTGCTCGGTCTCCTCGGCGCCCTCGACTTCGCGCGGCTCGGCCACGGCCAGGTGGCGCTCCACGAGCGGACGTTCGCGGACCGGGTCGCGGAGCGCGTCGCGCTGACCGACCGGACCGGCATGTCGTTCGCCCCGATCCTCACCGGCTACCACGGCGAGGGCCACCGGCTCAACGACCGGATCGAAGCGATCCTGGGGCTGCGCCGGAGCGCCCTCCAGTTCCGGGCGGCCGAACGGCCGGCGGTCGAGGCGCGGCTCGGCGGCACGACCCACCTCCTCTGGCGCGTGACCGACCCCGCGCGCATCGAGGAGCTCCGGCGCGAGGTCCACGGGCTGCGCCTCTTGATCCTCGACGGACACCACCGGTTCACCGCGGCCGCCCAGCGCCAGTACGAGGGCCGCGCGTCGGCGCCGCTGCTCCTTCTGGTCGACGGCAGCGATCGGGCCCTCCAGCTGCTCCCCTGGCATCGGGTGCTCTCCGCGGAGGTCGCGCGCCCCGAGACCCTTATCGAGCGGGCGCGCGCGGAGTTCCCGGAGGTCCTCGCCGCCGGATCGTTCCCCACCCCGGAGGCCGCGATCGCCCGGCTCCGACGGATGCAGCGCGACCGCGTCCGCGGCTTTCTCCTCGCGTCGCGGGCCGGGCTCTTCGAGGTGCGGGGACTCCCGAGCACGGACGCGGGGGCCGATTTCGACCTCCTGCACGGCTTCCTCGACGACACGTTGCACCTCGACCCCGAAGCCCTCGCGTTCCTCCGCTCCCCCCGTGCGGCGCTGGACGCGGTCGTCCCCGCGTCCCCGATCGCGCCCGGAGGCACCGCGGTCCTCCTTCCCGGGCTGAGCGCCCGCGGGGTCGAAGCGCGGGCGTTCGAGCGGGGGGAGGTCATGGCGCAGAAGTCGACGATGTTCCTTCCGAAGGTCGCGGAGGGCATGATCTTCGCGCCGGCCGCTCTGCCCGAGTGAGCGGTGGGCGAACGGTCCCGACGGTCGGGCGAGGCCACCTCCGGTCGACCCTCCCGGAGGATCGGAGGGCCCCTGCGGCTGCGGTTTAGTACCGCCGGACCTTCCGGCGCCGAGCATGTCGGCGACCTCGGACGG